>NZ_JAWSTH010000014.1:0-79846 GCF_033542075.1 Conexibacter stalactiti | reverse complement strand
GGCGGCGGCTGGCGCGGCGGGCGCGGCCGGCGCGCGCAGCAGCGCCCGCGCCGCCGGCTCGCCGACGAGCGTCGCGAGCGTGGCGGCGACCTCCTCGTCGCTCGCCTGCGGCCGCCCCAGCCGCACGTTGGCGGCGACGTCGCCCTCGAAGACGTGGGCATGCTGGGAGACCAGCACGACCCGCGCACGCAGCCGCTCCGTCGTCAGCTCGCGCAGGTCGACGCCGCCGAGCGTGACGCGCCCCTGCTCGGGATCGGCGAGCCGCGCGATCAGCTTCGCGACGGTCGTCTTGCCGGCACCGCTCGGGCCCACCAGCGCCACCCGCTGGCCCGCCGGCACGCGCAGGTCGAAGCGGTCGAGGACCGGCCGGCCGCCGTAGCCGAAGCGGACCGAGCGCAGCTCGACGTCGCCGCCCGCCGGCGCCTCCGCGGCCGCGCCGGCCTCCGGCTCGGCGAGCGCGTCGCGCACCTCCAGCAACCCGACGACGTTGGCGAACGCGGAGCGGGCCGCGGTCGCCTGACCGAGGAACTGGCTGATCTGCTGGACCGGGTCGAAGATCGAGCTGACGTAGACGACGAAGGCGACGACGACGCCGATCGAGACGTAGCCGCCGTCATAGAGCCAGGCGCCGCCGACGAGCACCGGCACGAGCGCGAGCACGCCGACGAGGTCGACGCTGGCGGCGAACTGCGCGCCGGTGCGGTTGGCGTCGACGAGCGCCTGCACCTGCGCGCCGTTGACGGCGTCGAAGTGGTCGCGCTCGCGCTGCTCGGCGCCGAAGGCGCGCACGACCGCGATCCCGGCGACGCCCTCGCTCAGCACGCCCATCGACTCGCTGATGCGCACGCGCGCGAGGTCGTAGTCGCGCCGCGAGCGGCGCAGGAAGCCGACGAAGAGACCGACCGCGACCGGCGTCACCGTGACGAAGACGACGAGGAACAGCGGCAGCGACAGCGCCGCCATGAAGACGAGCGTCGCCAGCAGCACGAAGACGTTCGTGACGAGCGGGATCAGGCCGGTGCGGAAGAAGATCGCGATCGCCTCGACGTCGGCGGTCAGGCGCGTGATCGGCGTGCCCGACGGCGTCGCGTCGAACCATGCGCCGCTGAGCCCCGTCAGGTGGGCGAAGGCCCGCTCGCGCAGGCGGGCGAGGAACAGCTCGGTGAGGCGGCCGAAGAGGCGCAGTTCGACGACGGTCAGCAGCCAGCCGGCGATCGAGATCGCGAGGAAGGCGCCGGCGCAGACGAACAGCGCCGTGCGCCCGCCGGGGTCGACGGCGGCGTCCACGCCGGCGCCGATCAGCGCCGGCCCGCTCAGCACGCAGGCGGTCGTCGCGACGATCAGCAGTCCGAGCGCGGCGCAGCGGCGGCCTTCGCCCACGAGCAGCGCCATCACCCAGCGCCGCTCCAGCGGCGTCCAGGGGCGGCGGCGAGCGCGTCGACTCGCGCCGGCCTCCGCGTGCGGACGTGCGCGCCAGCTCACGACGCCGCCTTCGCGAGCGGATCGTGCGTCAAGAACGCGCGATAGGCCGGCGACGTCGCGCGCAGCCGCGCGTGCGTGCCGTCGGCAGCGACGCGGCCGCCGGCCAGCAGCACGACGCGGTCGACCCGCTCCAGCACCGCCTCGCGGTCGCTCACGAGCAGCACCGTGCGCTGCTGGCGGATCTCCTCCAGCGCCGCGACGAAGCGCCGCTCGCTGCGCGCGTCGAGCGCGCTGGTGACGTCGTCGAGCACCAGCAGCGGCGCGTCGGCGAGCAGCGCCCGCGCGACCGAGACGCGCTGGCGCTGGCCGCCGGAGAGGCGTGCGCCGCGCTCGCCGGCCGGCGCGTGCCAGCCCTCCTCCAGCAGCGCCAGCACGTCGTGCAGGCCGGCCAGCCGCGCGGCTCGCTCCAGCTCGTGCTCGCCGGCGCAGGGCCGCGCCAGCAGCAGGTTGTCGCGGATCGAGCGCGAGAAGAGGAAGGTGTCGTCGAGCACGGTGCAGACGGCGTCGCGCAGCGCCGCCGGCTCCCACGCGCGCACGTCCGTGCCGCCGATCGCGACGCTGCCGGCCTGCACGTCGTAGGTGCGCGTCAGCAGCTTCGCGATCGTCGTCTTGCCGCTGCCGGTCGCGCCGGCGAGCGCGACCAGCTGACCGGCCGGCACGTCGAGCGTGAGCCCGTCGAGTACCAGCGCGGCCGGGTCATAGCCGAAGCGGACGGCGGTCAACGACAGCGCGGGCGGGCCAGCGGGTGGCGTGGTGGTGGATACCGGCGCCGCGACCGTCGGCTGCGCGCGCAGCAGCTCGTCGATCCGCTCGACCGCGAGCCGCGCGCGTGACGCCTGGCCGACGATCACGCCGGTGAAGCGCAGCGGCCACAGCGCCATCACGACGTACGCGTTGAACGCTGTGAAGTCGCCGAGCGAGAGCGTGCCGGCGCGCACCTTCAGCCCGCCGGCGAGCAGCACCAGCGCGAGGCTCAGCGACGGCAGCGACTCGATCAGCGGCGTGTACCAGGCGCGCACGTCGGCGGCGGCGCGCGCGTCGGCGTGCAGCCGCGCGCTGCGGCGCTCGAACCGCTCGACCTGCCGTCGCTCGATCCCCAGCCCCTTCACGACCGCGATCCCGTCGACCGTGTCGGCGACGGTCGCGCCGAGCGCCAGCGTCCGCTCGCGCACGCGCTCGGTCGGCTCCACCAGGGCCAGCGTGAAGCGGCGCGCGGCGACCAGCACCAACGGCAGCGGCAGCACCGCCAGCAGCGCCAGCCCCGGATCGAGCGCGACGAGCGCGATCAGGATCAGCGCCGCCCAGACGAAGTTGTTCATCAGCACCTGGATCGAGATGCCGAACTGCTCGACGTTCTGCGTGTCGTCCGACAGCGAGCCGAGCAGCCGCCCCTTCGAGGTGCGCTCGTGGAAGCCGGCGTCGAGCGCGTGCAGCCGCCCGAACATCTCGCTCCGCAGCCGACCGGCGACCCACGCCGACGACGTGAACGTGAGATACCGGCGGATCCGCAGCGCGCCGGCCTTCAGCAGCGCCAGCAGCAGCAGCGCGCCGCTGACCGCCAGCAGCGCGCCGCCGTCGTTGCCGGCGACCGCCGCGTCGACGCCGGCGCGCGCGACCAGCGGCACCGCGACCGCCGCCAGCGACCACGTGATCCCCATCGCGAACGCCCAGCCGACCTCGCGCCGCTGCGGCCGCGACCACTCCCACAGGAGGCGCCAGGCACCTCCCCCGCCCCGCTCGCTCACCGCCTCACGCCGCCGCGACCGGTCGGCTCGCCGCCCGCGCCGGCCGCGGCCGCGCCAGCCCGTAGTGGTCGCGCAGCGTGCGGCCCGTGTACTCGTGCCGCGCGATCCCGCGCCGCTGCAGCAGCGGCACGACGTGGTCGGCGAACAGCGCGAGGTCGCGCGGCAGCACCATCGGCATCAACGTGAAGCCGTCGGCCGCGCCGGCCCGCCACCACTGCTCGATCAGCGTCGCCAGCTCCTCCGGCGTGCCGGTGAAGTCGAGCGCGCCGGGCCGCACGGCGAACTGCTCGGCGAGCTGGCGGAAGGTCTGCTCGCGTCCGCGCGCGAGCGCGTAGACGGTCGCGCCGATCGAGGTGCGCGGCCCGGCGTCGAGCAGCGCCGCCGGCAGCGGCGCGTCGGGGTCGATCTCGTGCGGCTCGATCTCCGTCATCGCGGCGAGGTTGCGCCAGCGGAACTCGGAGCTGGAGGCGGCCTCCAGCTCCGCCCGCAGCGCCTTCGCCTCGGCGTCGGTCGAGCCGAGCGTGAACGGCAGCGCCGGCAGGATCCGGATCGCGTCGGACGGGCGGCCGAAGTCGGCCGCGCGGCGCTGGACACGCGCGCGGAAGGCGACCGCCTCCGCGATCGTCGGCTGGCCGATGAAGACCAGCTCGGCGAAGCGCGCGGCGAGGTCGATCCCGGCGTCGGAGGCGCCGGCCTGCACGAGCACCGGATGGCCCTGCGGCGAGCGCGGGAAGCCGAGCACGCTGGCGACGTCGAAGCGCTCGCCGCGATGGGCCGGCGGGTGCAGCGAGGCGCGCCGCGCCCACAGCCCGGCCGCCTTGTCGCCGACGAGCGCGTCGTCGTCCCAGCCGTCCCACAGCTTCTGCACGACCTCGACGTACTCGTGGGCGCGCGCGTAGCGGTCGGCGTGCGGCGGGTGCGGCTCGCCGCCGAAGTTCTCCGCCACGCCGGGGATCCGCGTCGTGACGACGTTCCAGCCGGCGCGACCCTCGCTGAGGAAGTCGAGCGAGGCGAAGCGGCGCGCGAGGTCGTACGGCTTCGAGTAGGTCGTCGAGGCGGTCGCGATCAGCCCGACGTGCTCGGTCACGGCCGCCAGCGCCGCCATCACCTGCAGCGGGTCGAACGCCGACTGCGGCAGGAACTCGGTGCGGAACTCGGCGACGCCAGGGCTGTCGGCGAGGAAGAGCGAGTCGAGCAGGCCGCGTTCGGCGATCCGCGCGATCTCCTCGTAGGAGGCGAGCCGCAGCACCTCTGCGGGGTCACGCTCCTGCACCCGCCAGGCGGCCTCGTGGTAGCCGGAGCCGTGCGCGAACGTGTTGAGGTGGACGTGGCGCTCAGGCATCGCCGACCCCCACGGGCGCGACGTTGGCGTTGGCCGGGCGCGGCAGGCCGTAGTGGTCGCGCAGCGTGCGGCCCTCGTACTCGCGGCGGTAGATCCCGCGCGCCTGCAGCAGCGGCACGACGTGGTCGGCGAACTCGCCGAGCTGGTGCGGCAGCGTCGTCGGCAGCAGCGTGAAGCCGTCGGCGGCGCCGGCCTCGAACCACCGCGCGATCGTCTCGGCGAGCTGCTCAGGCGTGCCGGTGAACTCCAGTTGGCCGGGCAGCACGGCGAACGACTCGGCCAGCTCGCGGAACGGCACGCGTCGGGCGCGCGCCTGCTCGAAGACGCGCGCGGCGACCGAGGTCGGCGGCCTGCTCGCGAGCAGCTCGTCGGGCAGCGGCTCGTCGGGGTCGAGCAGGTCGGGGTCGAAGCCGCTCATGTTGAGCAGGTTGCGCCAGCGGAACTCGGAGCTGACGATGCTCTCCAAGGCCGCGCGCCGCTCGCGCGCCTCCGCCTCGGTCGAGCCGAGCACGAAGGCGACGCCGGGCAGCACGTGCAGGTGGTCGGGGTCGCGCCCGGCCGCGGCCGCCGCGGCGCGCAGCTCGGCGCGATAGGCGGCCCCCTCCTCCAGCGTCGGCTTGGCGGCGAAGACGACCTCCGCGTATCTGCCGGCGAGCGCGATCCCCCCGGCCGAGGCGCCGGCCTGCGCCAGCAGCGGATGGCCCTGGGGCGAGCGCGGGAACGGCAGGATCCCCGCGACCTCGAACCGCTCGCCGCGGAAGCGCGGCGCGTGCAGGCGGCCGCGGTCCGCCCAGACGCCCTGCTCGCGCGAGCCGACGAAGGCGCCGTCCTCCCACCCGTCCCAGACGCGCTGGACGACCTCGACGAACTCCTGCGCGCGGGCGTAGCGCTCGCTGGGATCGGGCAACCGTTCGAGGCCGAAGTTGCGCGCCGCGACCGGCAGCGCGGTCGTGACGACGTTCCAGCCGGCGCGGCCGTCGCTGAGGAAGTCGAGCGTCGCGAAGCGGCGCGCGAGGTCCCACGGCGCGCCGAAGGTCGTCGAGCCGGTCGCGATCAGGCCGATCCGCTCGGTCCGCGCCGCGACCGCCGACAGCAGGTCGATCGGGTCGAAGTGCGGCTGCGGCATGTGCTCGACGCGGAACTCGGCGATCCCCGGCACGTCGGCGAAGAAGAGCGAGTCGAGCAGGCCGCGCTCGGCGACGCGCGCGACCTCCAGGTAATGCTCCAGGTGCAGGACGGAGTCGGGCGGCTCGGGCACGACCCGCCACGCCGACTCGTGGTAGCCGGCGTCCATCACAAGCACGTTGAAGTGCAGCTGCCGCTCAGACATCGGCCGTCTCCGCGCGGCGCGCCGCCGGCCGCTCCAGGCCGAAGTGGTCGCGCAGCGTCGTGCCGGCGTACTCACTGCGGAAGATCCCTCTGCGCCGCAGCAGCGGCACGACCTCGTCGACGAACAGCCGCAGCCCGTGCGGCAGCGTCGTCGGCATCAGCGTGAAGCCGTCGACCGCGCCGGCCCGCCACCACTCCTCGATGTGCGCGGCGAGCTGCTCGGGCGTGCCGGCGAAGGTCGCCTGCGTCGGCGTCCCCGCCAGCCGTCGCGCCAGCTCGCGCAGCGGCACGCGCTGTTCGCGCGCGGCGGCGAAGACGCGCTCGCCCTGGCTCGTCGGCGCGGGGCCGGCGAGCAGCGACTCGGGCAGCGGCTGGTCGCCGTCGAAGTCGTCGGGGTCGAGCCCGATCACCCACAGCAGGTTGCGCCAGCGGAACTCGGGGCTGGCCAGCTCCTCCAGCTCCTGCTGACGCGCCCGCGCCTCGGCCTCGGTCGGCGCGAGCGTGTAGACGAGCGACGGCAGCACGTGGACGGCGTCGGGCGAGCGGCCGGCCGCGGCGGCCTGCGCGCGCAGCTCGCGACGGAAGCCGACTGCCTCCTCCAGCGTCGGCTGGCTGCTGAAGACCAGCTCGGCGTATCTGGCCGCGAGCGCGATCCCGGCCGGCGAGGAGCCGGCCTGCACGAGCACCGGCCGCCCCTGCGGCGAGCGCGGCAGCGCGAGCGCGCCGCCGACGCGGAAGTGCTCACCTTCGAAGCGCGGCGCGCGCACTCTGTCGCGCCGCGCCCACAGCCCCGACGCCTTGTCGCCGACGAGCGCGTCGTCGTCCCACGCGTCCCAGACGCGCTGCACGACGTCGACGAACTCCTGCGCGCGGGCGTAGCGGTCGGCGTGCGAGGGATGCGCGTCGAGGCCGAAGTTGGCGGCCGTCAGCGGCGAGCCGGTCGTGACGATGTTCCAGGCGGCGCGGCCGCCGCTGACGAAGTCGAGCGTCGCGAAGCGGCGCGCGAGGTCCCATGGCGCGCTGTAGGTCGTCGAGCCGGTCGCGATCAGGCCGATCCGCTCGGTCAGCCCGGCCAGCGCCGCGAGCAGGTCGATCGGGTCGAACTGCGTCTGCGGCATGTACTCCAGCCGGTGCTCGGCGAGCGCGATGTTGTCGGCGAGGAAGAGCGAGTCGAGCCGGCCGCGCTCGGCGATTCCGGCGATCTCCGCGTACCAGCGCAGGTCGAAGACCGACTCGGGCGGCTCAGGGACGACCTTCCAGGCCGACTCGTGATAGCCGCCGGGCCAGATGAAGGCGTTGAGGTGCAGCGTGCGCGCGGGCATCTCAGCGGCTCCCCGCGAACGCGCCGACGCGGTCGCGCGCCTCGGCCGCCTCGTGCAGCAGCCGCAGCAGCTCGCGCCGCGCCTCCTCCTCGACCGGGTTGGTGACGTGGCTGCCGAGCGTGAAGATCTCGATCCCGAGGTCGTGGTAGTCGAGGATCGCGTCGGCGACCGTCGTCGGCGAGCCGACGAACGTCAGCTCGGTCGAGGTCAGCCGCGAGAGGCCGGTCCAGAGCGCGCGGTCGAGCACCTCCGGGCCGTCGGAGTGACGCACCGGGCGGCCTTCGTTGAAGTCGGGCGTGTGTCTGGGCTTGGTGCGGCGGCGGTGGTCGGCCAGCTCGATCACGCCCGCCTCGATCTGCCGCGCGCGCCGCCAGGCGTCGTCGTCGGTCGTGTCGACGATCACGTTGAAGTTTGCCCACGCGCGCAGCTCGCGCTCGCGGCCGATCCGCTGCGCCTCGACGCTCACGCGGCCGATCAGCTCCTGCGCCTCCGCCAGCGACTGGCCGCGCAGCGCGAAGACGTCGGCGTGGCGGGCGGCGAGCCCGATCGACTGCTCGGAGCCGACCGGCAGCGACAGCACCGGCCGCGGCTGCTGCAGCGGCCGCACGCCCGACCAGGCGCCGCGGACCGTGTAGAAGTCGCCGCTGAAGTCGAACGGCTCCGGCTCGCGCAGGGTGCGGTCGAAGATCTCCAGGTACTCCTCGGCGCGCGCGTAGACGGCGCCCTGGTCGAGCTGGTCGCCGTCGGCCTGGCGGTCGAAGTGGCCCATGATCACGTGCACGCCGG
Organism: Conexibacter stalactiti; assembly: GCF_033542075.1. NCBI lineage: Bacteria > Bacillati > Actinomycetota > Thermoleophilia > Solirubrobacterales > Conexibacteraceae > Conexibacter > Conexibacter stalactiti. The sequence goes on along the minus strand of NZ_JAWSTH010000014.1, from coordinate 71,840 downwards.
CACGCCCCTTCGAGAGCCGGTCGACGGTCGCGAAGGTGCGTGCGGCGGCGGCCGGCTGCGTCACGCCGGGCCGGTGCGCGGCGATCACCTTCAGCCGCTGCGTGTGCGCCAGCGCCCACGTGACGGTCGACCAGGCGTCGGGCCACGAGGCGCTCTGCGGCACGATCGAGGAGTCGTAGCCGCTCGCCTCGTACTCGCGCGCCTCGGTGGCGATGTGGTCGGGGTCGGCGGAGACGACCAGCTGGTCGCCGCTGAAGTACTCGGCCTGGCGCGCGATGCCGCGCGTCGAGAGGCCGTGCAGGTAGGGCTGGAAGTTGATCCAGGAGCGCAGCTCGATGCTCATGTCAATGCCTCGTGGGAGGAGGGTTCCGGAGTGATCGCGGCGGCGAGGATCGCCTGCGTGTAGGGGTGCTGCGGGGCGGTGAAGATCTGCTCGGCGTCGCCGACCTCGACCAGCTCGCCGCGGTACATGACGCCGACGCGATCGGCCAGCCGGCGCACGACGGCGAGGTCGTGCGAGACGAACAGGTACGAGACGCCGCGGCTGCTCTGCAGCTCGCGCAGCAGGTCGAGGATCTTCGCCTGCACCGAGACGTCGAGCGCCGAGGTCGCCTCGTCGCAGACGACGAGCCCGATCGGGCCGGCGAAGGCGCGCGCGATCGCGACGCGCTGCTTCTGCCCGCCCGACAGCTCGCCCGGCAGACGATCGAGCAGCTCAGGGCCGAGCCCGACCTGCTCCGCGAGCTGGGCGGGCGTCTGGTCGCCGCCGAGCTTGCGGATCGCGCGCGCGAGCGTCTTGCGCACCGTGCGGCGCGGGTTGAGCGAGGCGTCGGGGCTCTGGAAGACCATCTGCGGTCTGCCGATCAGCCGCACGTCGCCGTCGTGCGCGGTCAGGCCGGCGATCGCGCGGCCGAGCGTCGTCTTGCCGCTGCCCGACTCGCCGACGAGTCCGAAGACCTCGCCGCGGCCGATCTCGAGGTCGACGTCGCGGACGGCGGCGTGCGCGCCGTAGCGCTTCGTCAGCCCGCGCACGTGGACGACGGGGGCGCCCTCAACAGGCGGGGCATCACGAGCTGGCGGCGGCGCGTCGATCCGCGGCACGGCGGCGACGAGCGCGCGCGTGTACGGATGCGACGGCCGTTCCACGACCGTGCGCGCGTCGCCCTCCTCGACCAGCTCGCCGGCGGCGAGGATGCCGACGCGGTCGCAGTGGGCGGCGATCAGCGGCAGGTTGTGGCTGATCAGCAGCACGCCGGCGCCCAGCTCGTCGCGCAGCCGCTCGATCAGCTCCAGCACTCCGGCCTGCACCTGCGCGTCGAGGCCGGTGGTCGGCTCGTCGAGCACCAGCAGCGCCGGCCGCACGGCGAGCGCCATCGCGATCACGACGCGCTGCTGCTGACCGCCGGACAGCTCGTGCGGGTAGCGCGCGGCGACCGTCTCGGGCGCGTCGAAGCCGACCCGCGCGAGCGTCTGCAGCACCTGCGCGCGCCGCTGCTCGCCGTCGATCCCCTTCAGCTCGAAGACCTCGCCGAGCTGGCGCCCGACGCGCATCGTCGGGTTGAGCGCGCGGCCGGGCTCCTGGTAGACCATCGCGATCGCGCTCGTGCGCAGCTCGCGCAGGGCGCGGTCGTCGAGCGCGTAGGGGTCGCTGCCGGCGACGCGCAGCGACCCGGAGACGATCCGGGCGACGCGCGGCAGGTAGCGCGCGACGGCCAGCGCGACCGTCGACTTGCCGCTGCCGGACTCGCCGACGAGGCCGTACGCCTCGCCCGGCGCGATCTCCAGCGAGAGGCCGCGCACGACCGGCGCGCGCTCGCCGTACGCGATCGTGAGGTCGTCGAGCACCAGGGCCGGGCTCATCGGTGGGTCACCTCCCGCAGGTTGTCGGCGATCAGGTTCACCGACACGACGAGCGTGGCGATCGCGAGCGCCGGGAAGGCCGCGCACCACCACGCGTTCTGGATGAAGATGCGGTTCTGGCTGACGACCAGCCCCCAGTCGGGCGACGGCGGCTGCGCGCCGAGCCCGAGGAAGGAGAGGCCGGCGGAGACGAAGATCGCGTACGCAAGCCGGATCGTGCCCTCGACGACGACCGTCGGCAGCACGTTCGGGAGGATCTCGCGGAAGACGATCCAGCTCGCGCGCTCCCCTTGGAGTCTCGCCGCCTCGACGTACTGCTTGTCGGTCTCCACGAGCACCGCCGAGCGCACGGTGCGCGCGACGATCGGCGTGAAGAAGATCGCGATCGCGATCACGAGCGTCAGCAGCGAGTGGCCGAACGCCGAGGAGACGAGCAGCACCGCGATGATCCCCGGGAAGGCGTAGAGCACGTCGAAGGAGCGCATCAGCAGGTCGTCGACGACGCCGCGGAAGTAGCCGGCGACGAGCCCGAGCGCGGTGCCGGCGGCGGTCGCCAGCAGCGTCGCCAGCGGCGCGACCTGCAACGTCGGGCGGGCGCCCGCGAGCACGCGCGCGAGCATGTCGCGGCCGAGGTTGTCGGTGCCGAGCAGGTGCTCGCTGCTCGGCGCCTGCAGCGGCGCGCCGGCCGGCGCGTACGGGTCGAAGCCGAGCCGCTGCCACAGCAGCGCGGCGAGCGCCCAGAACAGCACGACGGCGACGCCGATCACGAAGGTCGGGCGGCGCAGCAACCGCTTTGCGACGCCCCGGCCGGCGACGACCGGGCGGGCCGCGTCCGCGCCACCGGCGGCGACGGTCTCGGGCGCGAGCGCCAGGTCTGCGTCGTACGGAAGGCGAGCCCTCTGGGCGAGTCCTTCCGCGCTCATGCCGGCTCCGCCTGGAAGCGCACGCGCGGGTCGAGCGCGAGGTAGGCGAGGTCGGTCGCCAGCAGCACCAGCACCGAGACGATCGCGATCACGAGCGTCGCCGCCTCCAGCACGAAGACGTCCTTCTTCAGGACCGCGTCGAGGATCAGCTGGCCGATCCCGGGATAGTTGAAGAGCGTCTCGACGACGACGACCCCGCCGAGCATCGCCGTCAGCTGCACGCCGAGCACGGCGACCGTCGGCAGCAGCGAGTTGCGCGCGACGTGCCGCAGCAGGATCCGCCGCGGCGGCAGCCCCTTCAGCACCGCCGTGCGGTAGTGCGGCGAGGCGAGCGTCTCGATCACGCCCGCGCGCACCATCCGCGCGACGTAGCCGAGCGAGGCGGCGCCGATCGTCAGCGCCGGCAGCACCATCACGCGCAGCCGCTCGGCGGCGCTCGCGCCGGCGGCGATCTCCGAGTGGATCGGGAACCATCTGAGCGTGACGGCGAAGAGGATGATCAGCACGACGCCGACGACGAACTCCGGCATCGAGGAGAGCGAGACCGAGCCGATCGTGATCGCGCGGTCGGCCGCTCTCCCCTGCCGCTGCGCCTGGTAGAAGCCGAGCGCGATCGCGACCGGCGCCATCAGCACGAAGGCGAGCACGCCGAGCAGCAGCGAGTTCTCCAGCCGCTCGATCACGAGCCCGCGGACGGGCACGTCGAGCATGATGCTCGTGCCCCAGTCGCCGCGCACGAAGCCCGACAGCCAGGAGCCGTAGCGCTCCAGCGTCGAGCCGTCGAGGCCGTGCTCGGCGTTCCAGGCGGCGACCTGCTCGCCGGTCGCGTAGGCGCCGAGGACGCTGCGGCCGGGGTTGCCCGGCACGACCGCGATCAGCCAGAAGATCAGCGCCGAGACGACGATCAGCACGAGCGGGATCTGCAGCAGCCGCCGGCCGATCACGCGCCCGGTCTCCGAGCGCCCGCTCACGACGCCACCGCCAGCCGTGCCGCCCCGGCGACCTCGCCGCCGCCGACGACCGAGCCGCCGGCGACGGCGACGCCGCCGGTCGCGGCTTGCGCCGCGGCCGGGGTCGCCAGCCGCAGCTCCCAGCGATCGTGCTCGGCGAGCCAGCGCGCGAGCGGCAGCGCCCGCGCGAACGGCGGCTCGTCGAGCAGCACGATCCGCGCGCCGAGCGTGCCGACGTACTCGTCGACCGCCTCGACGAGCTGGCCGCCGGGGATCGCGCGGACGCCGTCCTCGCCGGCCAGCTCCGCGCGACCATGCGGCGCGCCAGGGCCGTCGGGCGCGCCGGGGCGGTCGTGCGGCCAGCGCGGGTCGATCAGGAACAGCGTCCGTTCGCCGGCGCGCGCCTCGGCCGCGAAGCGGCTCAGCTCGGCGGCGCCCGCGACCGGCACGGCGACGCGCGCGGCCAGCCGCGTCAGCCCCGCCGTCGCCGCCCGCTCGCCGTCGCTGCCGGGAGCGGGCGGCGGCGCCAGCCGCGTCGCATGCCGTTCGAGGTCGTGACCGGCCGCCTGCCACGCCGTCGTGCCGCCCGCGAGGGCGCTGACCGGCGCCGGCAGACCGGCCTCGATCAGCGTCCGCGCCCCGTAGCGGGCGCGCGTGCGCCCGGCGCAGGTGACGACCACGGCGCGGGCCGGCTGCTCGGCGAGCAGCGCGAAGGCGCGCCGCACCAGCTCGCCGCCGGGGCAGGCGACCGCCCCGGGGATCGTGCCGGCGACGTACTCCTCGACGCTGCGGACGTCGAGCACGAGCGGCGCGGCGCTGTGGACGCCGGCCAGCTCGTCGACGGTCGTCTCAGGCACCTCGACACGCTCGGCGAGCGCCTTGCTCGGCGCGCAGAGACCGCGATGGAGCGTCCCGCCGGCCGCGCTCCAGCCGGCGTTGCCGCCGGCCAGCTCCGCCACGTCGTGGTAGCCGTGCTCATCCAGCAGCCGCGCCAGCGACTCCCGCACGCGCGGTTCGACCTCGGTCAGCACGATCGGGGTCGCCCGCCGCGGCACGAGCCGCAGCGCCAGCTCCAGCGCGTGCGGCGGCAGGTGCGCGGCCCAGAACGGGTGGCCGGCGCGGTGGTCCTCCAGCTCGCGCGCGTCGAGCAGCGCGAGCTCGCCGCCGCCGCGCAGGCGCTCGCGCACCTCCGCGGCGGAGACGGTCGCTGTCGCGGTCGTGCTCATCGGTCAGTCGACCCAGACCCCGGAGTAGAGGATCGCGGCCGGCTGCGGTCTCAGCCCGTGCACCTTCTTCGCCGTGAACGACTGCGAGGTGCCGAAGGCCGGGACGATCACCGGCGCCTCCTCCCACTCGATCTGCGCGATCGCGTCGACCGCTCTCTGGCGCTCTGCCTCGTCGGTGGAGGCGTCGTACTGCGCCGACAGTCTCTCCAGCTCCGGGTTGGAGTACTGGGAGGCGTTCCAGTCACTCGCTCTCGCGTAGAGGAAGTTGTTGTACTGCGAGGGCGAGGGGCGGTCGCCCCAGAAGGTCAGCGTCGCGGGCGCGGTCAGCCACGGCGAGTCGTCGCCGTCGGCGTAGTACTCGGCCGCCGGCAGCGACTTGATCTTGACGTCGAAGCCTCTGATCTCGTTGAGCTGCTGCTGGATCACCGTCGCGAGCGTCTCCGACTGCGCGCTGCCGGTGATCTCGAACGAGACCTCCTTGCCGCCGAGCAGCTCCTCGGCCTTCGCGACGTCCTGTCTGCGCTGCTCCAGGCCCTGCGGCTTGATCGCGTACGTCGGCCCGTAGATCGTGTCGTTGCCGGGCTGCCCCTCGCCGCCGAAGACCGTTCTGACGATCGCCTCGCGGTCGAGGCCCCAGGCGATCGCCTGACGGACTCTGACGTCGTCGAACGGCGCTCTGTCGACGCGCAGCGCGAAGGCGGTGAAGCCGGCGGTCGGGAGCGACTCGATCTGGAACTGCGATCTGTCGAGCGCGGCCGTCAGCGAGGCGTCGACCGGCTCGCCGATCAGCGAGTCGATCTCACCGCTCTGCAGCGCCAGCACGCGCGCCTGCTGATCCTTGTAGAGCTTCAGGTCGAGCGCGCCGAGGTGGAGGTTCTCTCTGTTCCACCAGTTCGGGTTGGCGCTGAATCTGGCGCTCTGGCCCGGGCTGTAGAGGTCGAGTCTGAAGGGACCGGAGCCGACCGGTCTTCTCTGCCACGTGCCGGCTCTGTAGTCGACCGGCAGGATGTGCGCGTTGGAGCCGGCCGTCAGCACCGGGAAGTCGGAGAAGGGCCGCGTCAGCTCGAAGACGACCGTCTCCGGACCGTCCGCTCTGACGCCTCTGACGAGGTCGGCGAAGGCCGATTTGCCGGGCGCCGGGCTGTCTCTCGCCAGCAGCCGCTCATAGGAGGCGACGACGTCGGCGGAGGTCAGCGGCCGGCCGTCCTGGAAGGCGACGCCGGGGCGCAGTCTGAAGGTCCAGCTCAAGCCGTCGGCGGCCGGCTCCCACGACTCCGCGAGGATCGGCTCGGCCGTCCCCTCGGTCGTGATCCGCGTCAGCTTCTCCGCGACCGCGTCGGCGATCGCGGTGCCGGCGGGACTGGCGGTCGTGAGCGGGTCGATCGCGGTGCCGGGGTCGACGGCGCTGATCACGAGCGTCCCGCCTCTTCTGATCGCGGCGGTCTCCTCAGCGGTCGTCGCGCCCGCGGCCGGCTTGTCGGCGGCCGCCGTCTCGCCGTTCTCGGACGAGCCGCCGCAGGCCGCCAGCACCAGCGCGGAGATGAGGGCGGCGAGTCCCAGCAGGAGGGCGCCGGGGAGGCGGCGGTGGTCCGGTCGTGTCATGGCGTTCGTTGCTCTTTCGCGGGTCGTGTGGTGGTCGTCAGATGACGTTGCGGCGGTTGCCGAAGTACTGCGCCCCGCTCAACAGGGCGTCGCCGGCCTGGAAGAACTTCCAGACGGCCGGGTCGTGCAGGGTGTGGACGCGCACGTCGCGCCAGTGACGGTCGAGGCCGACCTCGCTGCGGCTGGCGCTGGCGCCGGCGAGCGCGAAGACCTCGCTGCCGACCTCCAGCGCCACGTCGCCGCCGTACGCCTCCGCCTCGGCGACCGCGAGCGTCGCGGCCGAGACGACCGCCGGGCTGGGATCGTCGATCGCGGCGCCGATCAGCTCGGCGGCGCGCAGCAGCAGCGCGTGCGCCGACTGCTGCTTGGCGTGGAGCGCGCCGAAGCGCTGGACGAGGTGCGGATCCTCCAGCACCGATTCGAGCCCGAGGTCCTTCGAGGGGCGCGATCTCGTCAGCACGTACTCGCGCCCGGCGGCGAGCGCGCCGAAGCCGATGCCGACGTTGACGGCGGCGTGCACGAGGTTGGACTTGGCGCCGGAGACGTGCGCGCCCTCGGCCATCCGCCACTGCGCCAGCACGTGCAGCTCCTGCACCTCGACGCCGTCGAGCCGGGTCGTGCCGCTGGCGGTCGTGCGCTGCCCGATGCCGCTCCAGTCGTCGACCAGCTCCAGGTTGGCGGCGTCGCGCTGCACGAGCGCCGAGCTGCGGTTGCCGGCGGGATCGCGCGCGGTGACGGCGATCCAGTCGGCGCTCAGCGATCCGGTGCAATAGAACTTCGTGCCCTCGACGCGATAGGAGCCGGTCAGCGTCGGCACCAGCCGCGTCGTGATGTCGCCGGCCGCCTTCGTGCCGCGCTCGCCGTTGGCGTTGCCGAACCGTCTGCCGGAGAGCGCCTGGCGGAAGAAGAAGCGCCGCTGCGCCTCGGTGCCGGCGGTCAGGATCGCCTCCAGCGCGCCGAAGTGGGGTTGCAGGATCTGGCTGATCGAGCCGTCGGCGGCGCCGACGAGGCGCACGACCTCGGCGATCGTCGCCTGGCGCGCGTCGAGCCCGCCGTACTCGGCCGGGACGGTGATCCCGAGCAGGCCGCTGCGGCCCAGCAGCGCCAGCTCCTCCCAGCCGTGGCTGCGGTCACGGTCGCGGACGCCGGCCCCGGGTGCGATCGCTGCGGCGTAGGCGCGCGCGACGGCGATCGCCTCGGCGTCGCTCTCGATCGTGCGGACGGAGCCGTCGGCGGGCGCGGCCGGCGGCAGCGGCGTGGCCGGGTCGAGGCCCGGTTCGCTCCAGTCCGCGGCGAGCAGCTGCTGCCCGACGCTGTAGTGACGCCAGGAGATCGGGTCGCGCAGCGTGTGCGCGCGCAGCGCCCGCAGCCGCGTCCACAGCGGTTCCAGCTCGGCCGCGGTCGGCCCCAGCAGCTCCGGCAGCAGCGCGCCGACGGCGACGGCGACGTCAGCCGCGAGCGCCTGTGCGGCAAGCGCGGCGTGGACGGCGTCGGCCGCCTCCGCTGCCTCCACCGCGCGGTCGAGCGCGGCACGGGCGGCGTGCGCGTGCGCGCGGCTGTGGCCGAAGCCGCGGATCACGTGCGGGTCGTGGATCAGGCTCGCGTAGGTGCGCCCGGCCCACGGCTGCCCCTGCGTGGCAGCGAAGCGCGCGCCGTCCTCCAGCAGCGCGATCGTCGCGCCGACGGAGACGGCGGCGTGCAGCAGCGCCGAGGCGCCCAGCAGCCGCTCCTCGGACCAGCGTGGCAGCAGCTCCGCGTCGCCGACCGGCACCGCGGCGAGGTCGACGCGGCCGTCGGCGATCCGCACCCCGGGCGCGGCGGCGTCGAGCAGCAGCGCGACGCGCTCGCCGCGCTCGTCCTGCGCGCGCACCAGCAGCGTGCCGAGCGGCAGCTCCGGCGGGATGGCGAGGCCTTCGCCGGAGAGCTGGCCGTCGAGCAGCTGCGGCTCGCCGGCGGCGTGGCCGGGCGGTGCGACGGGGATCGCCAGCGCGTGGCCGGCGGCCCCCGTCGCGATCGCCTCCGCGCGCTGGTCCGCGTCCCCGTGGATCGCGACCGCGGCGACGGCGAGGTAGTGGTCGGCCAGTGCGGCCGCAACGGCGATCGAGCCGGCAGCGGCGAGGTCGAGCGCGGCGGCGGCCGCACGCCAGTCGACGGCCCCGTCGACCCGCAACGGCAGCGACAGCGCGCCGTCGGCGATCAGCTCAGTCGCCAAGCGCGCCGCGGCGGGCGCCGCGAACGGCTGCGGCGCAAGCGCGGCCGCGGGTGCGGGTGCGGGTGCGGCGACGGCGGGCGGCGGGGTCTCGGTGGTCTGGGTGGGCACGGCGTCCTCTCGATGCGGGCGGGCAGGGGTCCGCGCGGCGGCGCGCGGGCAGCGCGCCGGCCGGTGCGGCGGCGGTCTCGGTGCGGTCTCGGTCGCGGAGCTGGCGCTAGGACCAGGTGCTGACGGGGCGCTCCTGCAGCTCCCCGTCGACCCACACGTCGACGTGCTCGTCATAGAAGGCGACGAGCTGCTCGATCTTCGGGATGTCCGGGATCGGGAACGTGTAGGTCCAGGCGATGTCCTCGACGAGGCGGTCGCCGACCTGCGCCGAGTAATAGCTCGCCTTGCCCTTGTAGGGGCAGGCGGTGATGGTCTCGCTCGACCGCAGCAGCTCCGCTCTGAGGTCGGCGCGCGGGATGTAGTAGCGCGTCGCGATGCCGGTCTCGAACAGCAGCGTCGGGCGGCGCGTCTCGGCCAGCACGACGCCGTCCAGCTCGATCCGCACGTGGCGCGAGCTGCGCAGCGTGTCGATCCGCTTGAAGGGATCTCTCGCGTGGACGAAGACCTCCTCGTCCTCCTCGAACCAATGGTCGAGCGCGTTCCAGTAGAAGGCGCGGTAGCCGCGCAGGTCGGGCGCGCCCTCGATCCCCTGCTCGTAGCCCCAGACCGCCTCGAGCGCGACGCGGTCGCCGATCGCGATCGACCAGTAGCTGGCGTCACCCTTGTACGGGCAGTGGGTCGACTTCTCCGACGGCACGAGCACCGCCTCGTCGACGTCGGCGACGGGGAAGTAGTAGACGGGCAGGTGGTCGTGCTCGAAGAGGATCAGCGCGGCGGTCGAGTCGACGACGGTGCGACCGGCGAAGAGGCCGCGGATCCGCTTTGCGACCGGCAGCACGGCGACGCGCTCCTGCCGAAACGCTCTGCCGGCCGGGTCGCCGCTGACGATCTTCTTGTTCTCGAGGGACGTGGACACGGGAGGCTCTCCTGGGGAGGTCGGGTGAGGCCCGGGAGCGCGTCGTGGCCGCGCTCCCACTCAATGTCGCTTAACTTGATCGACTTTGTCGAGATTGTCAAGGAACCGTTTCGAGATTCTTCGTACGGAAGGTCGCGCCAAGGCCGCTTCGGCGCTTCTGCACCGCGTGCGCATTGGTCCACCGGGTCTCATCGACGTTCGGCGACCTCCTGCTCCCGCTGCGTGATCTGCGCCAGCTTGAGGCCGTTGTAGGGGCTGCTGGGGCGCACGAACAGGCGCTCGCTGGCGAGCGTCCGTGCGAGCGCGAGCCGGCCCGAGCGGATCGCCGCCTCCAGCAGCGTCTTGTAGACGGCGTCGCGCTGCGCATGACTGCCGCCGAACGCGTTGATCCGGCGGCGGATCGGGTGCAGCAGCTCGACGACCTCGTCATAGCGGCCCTGCCCGAACGCGATGAACGAGGCGCAGACGGGGATGCCGACGTCGAGCGTCATCGTGACGTTGGTCACCTGCGCGGGGGTCGTCTCGACGTAGCGGCGGCGGTCGGCGACGAGCCGCTCGGCGCGCGCGATCTCGCCGGCGCCGACGTACGCCATCACCGCGTGCATGTCGTTGAAGGCGTAGAAGGCAGGCTCGATCTTCTGCTCCCACGCCCGCGCCAGCTCGCGCCAGCGCTCGGTCTGGTCGTCGCCCTCCAGGTAGAGCCGCCACAGCAGCGCGGCGGCGTCGAGCAGCCGCAGCGCGAACGGCTCGACGCCGGGGTGGTGCAGCTCGCGGTCGTAGATCTCGAGCGCCTGGTCGACCTCGCCGGCCTCGAGCGCGTAGAGGCAGTAGTGCCACCAGTTGTGGGCGGTGAAGAAGTTGCCCTCGGCCCAGTCGCGCTCGCGCGCCTCCAGGTAGCGCATGCCCTCCTCGACGCGGCCCTGCATCTCGTACGTGTGCGCGACGGCATGGATGCCCCAGACGTCGCGCCCGTCCAGCTCGACCGCGCGCAGCGCGACCTCCTCGGAGCGGTCGTAGTGGCCGGCCTCCTCCAGTCCGAAGGCGTACATCCCGAGCACCGGGCCGAACCACGGGTCGTCCTCGCTCCATGCCGACAGCGCTCCGCCGACGCGGTCGCGCAGCACGATCGCGTCGCCGGTGAAGAAGTCGAGCTGATGGCCGACGGCGAGCGCGAGCGCGTCGCGCGGATGGTCGCGCGTGACCTCCAGCAGGCGCTCGCCGGCGCCGAGCATGTCGCCCGCCAGCAGGCGCTCGACCGCCTCGACGTGACCGCGCTCGCGGCCGCTCAGCCGCTCTCGCGGGATCGCCGCAAGGGCCGCCGGGAAGCGCTCGGCGGCGGCCGCGGCGTCATCCGGCTGGGTCGTCAGCAGGTGCAGGTAGGCGTCGAGCACGTGGCCGATCACGCAGGTCGGGTCGCTCGCGCGTGCCGCCGCCACCTCCGTCTCGACGTCGCCGCGGAAGTGCAGCAGCGCGTCGGTCGCCCGCTCGACGTGGCCGAGCGCCTCCGCGCTGCCGCCGAGCCCGTCGTTCGCCGTCGCCGCCATCGCTGCGCTCCTCAGTCGAGTGATCTACTGATCATCCCTGAGCAGCTCCACGATCCGCGCGACGGCGGGCGCGACCTCGACCTCGGCGGTCGGGACGTGCAGATCGGGCGTGCGCGGGCGCTCGTACGGCGCGTCGACGCCGGTGAAGCCCTTGATCTCCCCCGCTCTGGCGCGCGCGTACAGCCCCTTCGGATCGCGCCGCTCGCACTCCTCGGGCGTCGTGTCGACGAACACCTCGAGGAAGGCCAGGCCGGCCGCGTCGTGCAGCTCGCGGACGGCCTCGCGATCGGCCGCCATCGGCGAGACGAGCGAGACGACCGCGACCGTGCCGGAGTCGGCGATCAGGCGGGCGACGTGGCCGACGCGGCGGATGTGCTCGGCGCGGTCGCCGGGCGAGAAGCCGAGGTCGTCCGAGAGGCCGTAGCGGATATTGTCGCCGTCGAGCAGGTAGGCGGCGCGGCCGGAGTCGACCAGCGCCCGCTCCAGCTCGACGGCGATCGTCGACTTGCCCGACGCCGGCAGGCCGGTCAGCCAGACGGTCGCGCCGCGCGTGCCGAGCGCGCCCCAGCGGCGCTCGCGCTCCAGCGACGAGGCGTGCCAGGTGACGTCGCGGCGGCCCTCGCGCGCCGGTCTGACCTCGCGCGCGCTGAGCACCAGGCCGGCGGCGACGGTGTCGTTGTCGTGCTCGTCGATCAGCACGAAGGCGCCGGTGACGCGGTTCTCGGCGTACGGATCGGCGAGCACGACCGAGCTGGTCCGCAGCGTCACGCGGCCGATGTCGTTGAGCGCCAGCGCCGCCGGCTCGCGCTCCGGCGCGAGCGTCTCCGGGTCGATCCGCTCGTGCAGCGCCTGCACCGTCGCGCGCACGGTTCGCGTCGTGTGCTTGAGCGCGTAGCGGCGGCCCGGTCGCAGCGGCTCCTCCGCCATCCAGCAGATCGTCGCCTCCAGCTCGCGCGCCGCCGGCGGCTCGCTGCCGGGCGAGACGAGCACGTCGCCGCGCCCGACGTCGACGTCGTCGGCCAGCTCGACGGTGACCGACAGCGGCGGCACCGCGACGACCGGACCGGCGCCGTTGCCGGAGGCGTCCCCTGCATCGTCGTCGAGCGTGTCGACGGCGCTCACCGTCGTGCGCGTGCCCGCCGGCAGCACGACGACCGGATCGCCGGCGCGCAGCGTGCCGGCGGCGAGCTGGCCGGCGTAGCCGCGGCGGCGGGCATTCGCCGGCCGCGCCACCCACTGCACCGGCAGCCGCAGCCGCGACAGGTCGCGATCAGCGGCGACGTCGAGCTGCTCCAGGTGCTCCAGCAGCGGCGGCCCGTCGTACCACGGCGAGCGCTCGGAGCGGTCGACGACGTTGTCCCCGTGCAGCGCGCTGATCGGCAGCACGAGCGGATCGGGGATCGCGAGCCGCTGCGCCAGCTCGCGCACGTCGGCGGCGACCGCCTCGAAGCGCTCCTGCTCCCAGCCGACGAGGTCCATCTTGTTGACGCACGTGACGACGTGGCGGATCCCCAGCAGCGCCGAGATCTGCGTGTGGCGGCGCGTCTGCGTGACGACGCCGTGGCGCGCGTCGACGAGCACGATCGCGAGGTCGGCGGTCGAGGCGCCGGTGAACATGTTGCGCGTGTAGCGCTCGTGACCCGGCGTGTCGGCGAGGATGAAGGAACGCCGCGGCGTCGCGAAGAAGCGGTAGGCGACGTCGATCGTGATCCCCTGCTCGCGCTCGGCCCGCAGGCCGTCGGTCAGCGCCGCCAGGTCGGGTCCTTCGCCATCTCTGGAGACGGCCTCCAGCTGGTCGCTCAGCAGCAGCTTCGTGTCGAGCAGCAGCCGGCCCAGCAGCGTCGACTTGCCGTCGTCGACCGAGCCGGCCGTCGCCAGCCGCAGCAGCTCGCGTTGCGCCATCAGAAGTAGCCCTCTCGCTTGCGATCCTCCATCGCCGCCTCCGACGTGCGGTCGTCGGCGCGCGTCTCGCCGCGCTCGGAGACGTTCGACGCCTCGATCTCGGAGATCACGGCGGTGATGTCGCGCGCCTCCGAACGGACCGCGCCGGTCACCGTCAGGTCGCCGACGGTGCGGTAGCGGACCTGCTCGTCGAGCACCTGCTCGCCATCCTGCGGCTGAACCCACTGCGACCACGCCAGCAGCATCCCGTCGCGCTCGATCACGCGGCGGCGGTGGGCGAAGTAGATCGACGGCAGCTCCAGCCCCTCCGCCTCGACGTAGCGCCAGACGTCCAGCTCGGTCCAGTTGGAGAGCGGGAAGACGCGCACGTGCTCGCCGCGGCGGATGCGGCCGTTGTAGATCGCCCACGGCTCGGGCCGCTGCTGGCGCGGCTCCCACTGGCCGAACTCGTCGCGGAACGAGAGCACGCGCTCCTTCGCGCGGGCGCGCTCCTCGTCGCGGCGCGCCCCGCCGAAGGCGGCGTCGAAGCGATGCTCCTCCAGCGCGTCGAGCAGCGTGCGCGTCTGCAGCCGGTTGCGCGAGGCGCCCGGCTCCTGCTCCTTGACGCGGCCGGCGTCGATCGAGTCCTGCACCGAGGCGACGATCAGGCGGTGGCCGGCCTCGGCGATGCGGCGGTCGCGGAACTCCAGCACCTCGGGAAAGTTGTGGCCGGTGTCGACGTGCAGGACCGGGAACGGCAGCGGCGCCGGCCGGAACGCCTTCTCGGCGACGCGCAGCAGCGCGATCGAGTCCTTGCCGCCGCTGAACAGCAGCACCGGCCGCTCCAGCTCGGCGGCGACCTCGCGCACGGCGTGCACGGCCTCCGCCTCCAGCGAGCGCAGCAGCGAGACGCGCGGGCCGCTCACGCGACGGCGCCCTCGCGCGCCCCGCCGGCCTCGGCCTCGGCCCCGCGCGCGCCGGCGGCCTCCGCCGCAAGCGCCCCGTCCGCGACGACCTCCGCCGTGCGCGCGGCGCGCTCCTCGCGGAACCGCTGCGCCCACTCGCGCGAGGTGCCGTCGCGCTGCCTGCTGAGCGCCGGCGCGGGCAGCTCGCCGACGGTCAGCCCGAGCGACCGCACGATCTCGCCGACGGCACCGGAGACGTCATCTCTGAGCTGCTCGTAGACGAGCGTCAGCGGCTCGCGGCCGCCGTCGGCGAACCAGCGCTGCCAGGCCGCGTCGTGCTGCTCCAGTAGCGTCACGAGATGGTCGATCGCACCGTAGTGGTAGGCCGGAGGCGCGTGCTTGGCATCGGGGTCGTGACGCCATGCCTGCGTCTGGATCGCGCGCCAGAAGGAGATCGCCTGCGCGACCGTGTCCTCGCGCCGGACGTAGACGAGCCGCAGCTCGCCGAACAGCCGGTCGAGCACCTCGGCGAGGCCGGCACCGGCGCCGACGCCGTCGAGCTGCCCGGCGCGCGCGGTGAAGTCGTCGACGTGGTCCCACATCAGCTTGCCGCCCCAGACGCCGTTCGCGCTCGAGCCCTCGCGCACGATCCGGCTCCACCACGCCGACGGCGACTCGTCGCCCTCGTCGCGGACGGGCGCCGGCGGCGGCAGCAGCCCTTCCAGCGCGTGATCGTCGACGCCGGCGAGATACTCGTGGCCCTGGCGAGGACGCCCGCTGTGGCGCAGGTGCTCGAAGTGCTCGAGCGGCTGGCCGGCGACCCCGGTCGCGCGCAGCGTCTCGCAGAGCACGGTGCTGCCGCTGCGCTGCGTGGCGCAGACGAGGTAAGCGAGTTCGGGCGTCGGCCTCATCGAGTTCTACACTTTCCCGGTCGACAACAGGAACAAGCATGAAACAGCCAAACATCGTCTATGTCCACTCGCATGACACCGGCCGCTACGTGCAGCCGTACGGACATCAGGTGCAGACGCCCAACATCCAGCGGCTCGCCGACCAGGGGTTGCTGCTGCGCCAGGCGTTCACCGCGGCGCCGACCTGCTCGGGCAGCCGCGCCGCGCTGCTGACCGGCCAATACCCGCACGTCAACGGCATGACCGGGCTCGCCCACCGCGGTTGGAAGCTGAACGACTACGGCCGCCACATCGTCCACCCGCTGCGCGCCGCCGGCTACTGGTCGGCGCTGATAGGCGAGCAGCACCTCTCCGACGATCCGAGCGTGCTCGGCTACGACCACGTCGTCGACATCGGCACGACGAAGGTCCATTCGATCGCGCCCGCCGCCCAGCAGCTGCTGCGCAGCCGCCCGCCGCAGCCGTTCTTCCTCTCGATCGGCTTCTTCGAGACCCACCGCGAGTTCTTCGAGCCCAGCTCGGTCCGCGACGCGCTCTACGGCATGCCCCCGGCGCACCTGCCCGACACGCCGGAGACGCGCGCCGACATGGCCGCCTTCAAGGCGAGCGCGCGCTCGTTCGACCAGGGCGTCGGCGCCATCCTGCAGACGCTCGACGAGCAGGGCTTCGCCGACGACACACTGGTCGTGCTGACGACCGACCACGGCCTCCCCTTCCCCGGCGCCAAGGGCACCCTGACCGACCGCGGCCTCGGCGTCCTGTGCATCCTGCGCGGTCCCGGCGGCTTCCTCGGCGGTCACGTCAGCGACGCGCTGATCTCCCAGCTCGACATCTACCCGACGCTCTGCGAGCTGGCCGGCGCGCCGAGCCCCGGCGGCCTGCACGGCCGCTCGCTGCTGCCGCTGGTGCGCAAGGAGAAGTCGGAGATCCGCGACGAGCTGTTCGCCGAGCTGACCTACCACGCCGCCTATGACCCGCAGCGCGCGATCCGGACCCGCCGCCACAAGCTGATCCGCCACTGGGGCGACCGCCGCGAGCCGGTCCTCCCGAACGTCGACGACTCGCCCTCCAAGGACCTGCTCGTCGCCGCCGGCTGGGGCCGGCAGCCGCGCCCCGAGGTCGAGCTGTACGACCTGCTCGCCGACCCCGGCGAGATGCGCAACCTCGCGGAGACGGCGAGCTTCGCCGACGTGCGCGACCAGCTCGACACGCGCCTGCGCCAGTGGATGACGGCGACCGACGACCCGCTGCTCGACGGCCCCGTCCCGCTGCCGCCCGGCGCCTTCGCCAACGACCCGGCCGGCAGCTCCGCGCGCGAGCCGCTGATCAGCGCGGCGGGCTGACCGCCGCCGGGGCGCTGCTGCTCGCCTTCCACACGCCCCGTTCCGGTATGGTCGACCGCTGATGACTGCCCGTGCGGACATCGTCGCGCAGCTCCCGGCCGCCTGATCGCCACCCGATCTCGTGCCGGTCCGCCGCCGCCCTGACGCGGCGACGGTTCGTGGATCCCTGATCGGATCCAGACGCGCGCGACACGACGCTCCCGTCCGCACATCTCATCCGGAGGTCCCCTTGTCGCGCGATCAGCGACAGCGCGGCGCGCGCCGCGTGCCACGTCCGTTCCGATGCCGCCACTGCGGCCTCGACATCCCAGCCGACGCACCCGGCACCAGCCACCGCAACCACTGTCCCAGCTGCCTCTGGAGCCGGCACCTCGACGACGCGACGCCCGGCGACCGCGCCGCCGACTGCGGCGCGGCGATGGAGCCGATCGCCGTCTCGGTGCGGGGTGACGGCGAATGGGTCCTCGTCCACCGCTGCGGCGGCTGCGGCGAGCTCGACCTCAACCGCATCGCCGGCGACGACAACCCGCTGCTGCTGACGCGGCTGGCGGTGCGACCGCTGGCGCAGCCGCCGTTCCCGCTCGAGCTGCTGGCGCGGCTGTGACGGCACACCAGCAGCTTAATCCTATATATACTTTTCTCATTCCACCCTCTAACGCGAGCGAACGGAGAAGAGCGGCTGATGGAGATTCGAGGAGCAGGCGCGATCGTCTTCGGCGGCGCTTCGGGACTGGGCGCGGCGACGGCGCGGCGGCTGGCGGCAGCCGGCGCCGACGTGACGATCGCCGACCGCGACGAGGAGCGCGCCCGCGCGCTGGCGCGGGAGCTCGGCGCCGCCGCGGTGACGACCGACGTCACCGATCCGGCGTCGGTGGAGGCCGCCGTCGCGAGCGCGGCCGCCGGCCCCGGCGGCCTGCGGATCTCGGTCGTCTGCGCCGGCGTCGGCACGCCGGCCAAGCTGGTCGGGCGCGACGGGGCGACGCCGCTGGAGAGCTTCGCGCGGGTGATCGAGGTCAACCTGCTCGGCACGCTCAACTGCCTGCGCCTCGCCGCGGCGGCGATGACGGCGAACGAGCCCGATGCCGGCGGCGAGCGCGGCCTCTGCGTCAACACCGCCTCGATCGCCGCCTACGACGGGCAGATCGGGCAGATCGCCTACGCCGCCTCCAAGGGCGGCGTCGCCGCCGTGACGCTGCCGGCCGCGCGCGAGCTTGCGCGCGCGGGGGTTCGCGTCGTGACGATCGCGCCGGGTCTGTTCGACACGCCGATGATGGCCGGGCTGCCGGAGGCGGCGCGCGCGTCGCTGGCCGGCACCGTCCCCTTCCCCGCCCGGCTCGGTGACCCGGCCGAGTACGCCGAGCTGGTCGCGCACGTCGCGGCCAACCGGATGCTCAACGGCGAAGTGATCCGGCTCGACGGCGCGCTGCGGATGGCCCCGCGATGAGAACGCGCTTCACCGAGCTGTTCGAGATCGACCACCCGCTGATGCAGGGCGGGATGCAGTGGGTCGGCCGCGCCGAGCTGGTCGCCGCCGTCGCCAACGCCGGCGCGCTCGGCTGCATCACCGCGCTGACGCAGCCGACGCCGGAGGCGCTGGCGGCCGAGATCGCGCACTGCCGCGAGCTGACCGACCGGCCGTTCGGCGTCAACCTGACGATCCTGCCGTCGATCACGCCGCCGCCGTACGCCGAGTACCGCCAGGCGATCGTCGAGTCGGGCGTGAAGATCGTCGAGACGGCCGGCGCCAACCCGGCCGAGCACCTCGCCCACCTGCAGCCGGCCGGCGTCAAGGTGATCCACAAGGCGACCTCGGTCCGGCATGCGCTGAAGGCCGAGTCGCTCGGCGTCGACGCCGTCTCGATCGACGGCTTCGAGTGCGCCGGCCACCCCGGCGAGGACGACGTCCCCGGCCTGATCCTGATCGCCGCCGCCGCCTCACGCGTGCGCATCCCGATGATCGCCTCCGGCGGCATCGCCGACGCGCGCGGCTTGGTCGCGGCGCTGGCGCTGGGCGCCGACGGCGCGAACATGGGCACGCGCTTCATGTGCACCGTCGAGTCGCCGATCCACCAGCGGATCAAGCAGCAGATCGTCGCCAACGACGAGCGCGCCACCAACCTGATCTTCCGCTCGCTCGGCAACACCGCCCGCGTCGCGCGCAACGGCGTCTCCGACGAGGTCGTGCAGCGACTCGCCGACGGCGGCGCCTTCGCGGACGTGCGCGAGCTGGTCGCCGGCAGACGCGGCGCGAAGGTCTACGAGACCGGCGACCCCGAGCACGGCATCTGGTGGGCCGGCCAGTCGCAAGGGCTGATCGACGACATCCCGACGGTCGCCGCGCTCGTCGCGCGGATCGTCGGCGAGTCCGAGAAGCTGATCGCCGGCCGGCTGGCGGCGATCGTGAGCTGAGCGGCGGGTGCCGGCCAGCGTCGCCGCTACGGTGCGATTCGCTCGACGCTCGCGACGCGGTCGACAGCTCTGTCGAACGTCAGCACCGCGCCGGTGCCGGTCGCCTCCGCCTGCGCGACGAGGCATGCCTCCGCGAAGTCCAGCCGATCGTGCTCGTAGACCTCCAAGGCCCGGCGTATGAGCGAAGCATCGATCACGCTGATCGCCGGCAGCGCGATCGCCGCCCGCATCAGCTCCGCGATCCGGGCTCTCTCGACCTCGTAGAACGACTGCAGCACGTAGACGCACTCGGCGACGACGAGATCCGCGAGCAGCAATCGCTCGGCGTTCGCCAGCGCTGCCGTCGCGCGAGCGGCCTGCTCCGGCGGGTCGCCCGTGAGGTGACGGATGATGACGTTGGTGTCGAGAAACGCGATCAGGACGGCTGCTCCGCCCGTGCGCGTCGCGTCTGCCGCAGCACCTCGTCCCACGCCGTCCCGCGCTTGCCCTCAGGGCCAACCCGCGCCCGACGTCGGCGGTCCGTCAGATCGTGAGCACGCCGCGGACGACGAGCGCGGTCCCGACGACCAGCGAGACCACGAGCAGGACCGCACGTGAATGGTCCCGTGCCCACCGCTCGATCGAGCCGACGATCGCCACCGCCTCGGCCGGGCGCACGATGCAGGCCGCCAGCGCGACGATCGGGAGCGCGAACCAGATCGCGTTGTACGTCGCGACCGCGAGCAGCCCGCGCGGCACGCGCGGGTCGTGGGCGACGATGACGTTCAACGCGATCAGGTAGAACAGGCCCGGAAGGTGGGTGAGCGGGCCGGCCAGCGCGGCGGTCCGCAGCGTGAGGTGCTGGTTGACGAGCGCCTTGCGACCAGTGCTGACGCGGGGAGCGTCACCGGCGTCGTGCGAGCGGACATGACCGGTCAGGATCGCGATGCCGAAGGTCACGGCAACCGCGCCGCCGACGATGTCGGCGATCCCTTTCGTGCGATCGGCGCCGGCCTCGATGTGGATGCCGTGGAACGCGAAGACGACGAGCAGGCCGAAGCCGATCGTGAACGCGAGGCCCGCCGCCACGTACGCCCACAGCAGCGTGCGACGCGAGTCGTGCGACAGCAGCGCGCAGACGGCCGCGAGACTCGTGGGACGAATCGTGCTGGCGAGCGCGAGCACGAAGATCTCGAGTATCACGCGGCCGCCGCCATGCCGACGATTATCTCGGGACGGACGACGATGAGCATCGCCCGTTCCGCGTCGTGCGAGTTCAGCGGCCGTCGCGAACCGATCGCGCCGACGGGAGCGACGGGGCCGAACCCGCGTTCACACGGGCGTCGTCGGCGCGGGCGCTCCGACGACGCCGGGGGTGAAGCGGCCGTAGAGCGTGTCGAAGCCGCCGGCGTCGACGCGCCGCAGCAGCGCGTCGGTCGTCGCCTCGTAGTCGAGCGGGAGGCGCAGCGCGGTCTGGATGCCGCGCGTCACGAACGGCAGGTCGTGCTCGTTGGCGAAGCCCATCGCGCCGTGCAGCTGATGGGCGACGGCCAGCACCCGTCTCGCCGCCTCCTGCGCCTGCAGTCGCAGGCCGAGCGCGTCGACGAGCGTGTCATCCGGCGCCTCGTGCAGGCGCCACAGCGAGAAGCGCAGCAGCTGCAGCAGCCCGCGACAGGCGAGCGACGCCTCCACGACCTGGAAGCGCAACGACTGAAAGGAGCTGAGCGGCTTGCCGAACTGGCGCCGCTGGCTCGTGTGCTCGACCGTCAGCGCGACCGCCGTCTCCAGCGCGCCGTTGACGTAGGCCGCCTGCAGGTTCAGCCACAGCGCGACGTCGAGCGGCGCGGCCTCGCCGTCGAGCGGCTCGACCGTCACCTCCGCCGCGTAGCGCGACAGCTTGCCGGCGATCGGCGTGCGCGCGGCGATCCGCCCGCGACGGCCGTCGAGCGTCACGACCCGGTCGAGCAGGTCGGCGTGGTCGACGACGACCGGCGCGTCGAGGCTCGCCACGACCGCGAAGCCGCCGCCGTCCTCGTCGCGGCAGAGCCGCTGCGCGACCGGCGCCGGCAGCACGACCGCGCCGGCGGCGCGGCACAGCTCGGCGGCCGCGAGCGCCTCCTCGACGGTCGCGCGCGGGTCGATCCCGTCGGCGTCGATCGCGCTGAGCAGCTCGGCCGCTGCCGCGCGCGGGTCCTCCCCGCCGGCCTCCGCCCCGCCGCCCTCGGCCGCGCCGGTCTGCGCGGCGCGCGCGAGCGCGAAGCCGGTGCGCCGGCGCAGCATCTCGGCGGTGGAGCGGCCGAACTCGTCGATCTCAGCCGGCAGTCGCGGATCCATCGTTCCCTCCGAAGATCGCCCGCGCCATCAGGATCGACATCACTTCGGAGGTGCCCGAGGCGATCGTCGAGGCGAAGGCGTAGCGGTAGTGGTCCTCGACCGCGCCGTGCAGCGGCGCGCCGAGGTGGCCGGTCGGCGCCAGCGCGGTCACGCCGGCGCCCTCCATCAGCACCTCGGCGACCTCCTGGTCCAGCCGCGTCGTCGCCAGCCGAGCAGCGGCTGTGTCGGCGTCGTCGACGACCGCGCGCGACTGCTCGTCGATCACCTGGTAGGCGAGCAGACGGGCGACGCGGGCGTGGACGAGCGCGCGCACGTAGCGCGCCCGCAGCGCCTGCGGCAGCTCCTCCCAGCGCTCCGCGAGCGCCTCGCGGTGGCGCACGAGCAGCCGGTCGCAGCGGGCATAGCGGGCGATCCCGACGCGCTCGTAGGCGAGCATCTCGCGCACGATCCGCCAGCCCTGGTCCAGCTCGCCGAGCACGTCGCCGGGCTCGAGCACGACGTCGGTCAGGAAGACCTCGTTGACGTGGTGAGCCCCCAACAGGCTGTCGATCCCGCGGACCTCGATCCCGGGCCGGTCCATCGGCAGCAGGAAGAGCGTCAGGCCCTGCTGCGGGCGACCGTCGCGCGAGGTGCGCGCCAGCAGCACGCAGACCTCGGCCATCTGCGCGTACGAGGTCCAGATCTTCTGCCCGCTGACGCGCCAGCCGTCGCCGTCGGGGCGCGCATGCGTCGTCAGCGAGGCGAGGTCGGAGCCGGCGTCGGGCTCGCTGAAGCCCTGGCACCAGACGATCTCGCCCTGCGCGATCCGCGGCAGGAAGCGCTCCTGCTGCTCCGGCGTGCCGAAGCGCATCAGCGCCGGACCGACCCAGTTGAGGCCCATGTACTGCGGCCCGCGCGGCTCGTAGTGGGCCCACATCTCCTCGCGCACGACCGTCTGCTCCCAGACGTCCCCGCCCCCGCCGCCGTGCTCGCGCGGCCAGGCGAGCGCGAGCAGCTGCTCCTCGCCGAGCACGCGGCAGAAGCGCTCGGTCAGCGCGAAGTCCTCCGGGTCGTCGGTGAACGGCGAGAGGAAGTCGGGCGGAAGATGCTCGCCGATCAGTTCTCGCAGCCGCGCGCGGAGGCTCTCGGCTCTGTCCCCAAATGCGAAATCCATTTGCAGTTATATAATCATATGTAGGATTAAAATGCAACTGCCGGAGCGCCGGCGAGCCGGGCTACGACCGCCGCGCGCGCCGCGCCGGCCCCTAGCGCGGCAGGCCGAGGATCCGCTCGCCGACGATGTTGCGCTGGATCTCCGACGTGCCGCCGTAGAGCGTCGCGCCGAGCGCCTCGATCTCGCCGGCCAGCAGCTCGCTGCCGACGCGCTCGGGCGCGTCCAGCCCGGCCGCCCGGCGCGCCAGCAGGAAGGCCCGCTGGGCGGTCTCGGTCGAGAACAGCTTCAGCAGCGGGGTCTGCAGGTCGGGCCGCCCCGCGACGCGGCTGGCGAGCCCGCGCAGGCCGGTCAGCCAGATCGCGTCCGCGTCGCCGCGCACCGCCGCGTACTCCAGCGTCAGCTCGGGTCGCGGCCGCGCGCGCAGCGCCTCCCGCGTCAGCTCGTTGGCCGCCTCGATCTCGACCAGGTTCATGATCCAGATCATGTCCCGCTCGTGACCGAGCGACTCCATCGCGACCTTCCAGCCCTGGTGCTCGGGGCCGAGCAGCGCGCTCTCGGGCACCTGCACGTCGTCGAAGAAGACCTCGCAGAACTCCTCGTCCTGGACGCCGATCTTCTCGATCGGGACGACGGTGATGCCGGGCGTCTCCATCGGCACGACGAAGGCCGAGATGCCGCGGTGCGGCGGCCCCTCGCTCGCGGTCCGCGCGAACAGCAGGCAGTGCGACGAGTCGCGCGCGTGCGACGTCCAGACCTTCTGACCGTCGATCGTGAAGCCGCCGTCGGTTCGTCTCGCGCGGGTGCGCATCGAGGCGAGGTCGGAGCCGGCCTGCGGCTCCGACATCCCCAGGCACCACCAGACGTCGCCGCGCGCGACCGCGCGCACGTGGGCGCGCTGCTCGTCGCTGCCGAAGGTGTTCAGCGCGTGCGCGACGACCCCGGGTCCCTGGACGTTCGGCAGCTTCGGCGCGCCGCGGCGGGCGAAGTCGAGCTTGATCCACAGCTCGGCCTCCGGCCCGACGCCGCGGCCGCCTTCGCCGAGCGGCCACGACGGCACCAGCCAGCCGGCGTCGTACGCGTCGCGCTGGTAGGCGGAGCGCCACTCGAGGTCGAGGCGGGGATCGTCGGTGCGGTGCTCGGGCGCGGACAGCCACGCCTCCAGCCAGGCGCCGGCCTCCGCTCGCACCGCCGCGTCGGCGTCGCTCGGTCTCAGGTCCATCTCATCCCTCCCGCATCCGCATCCAGGCGAGCGAGCGCAGCCGCGCGCCGCCGTCGACCTCGAGCGAGACGCCGTTGACGTAGCCGGCCGCCGGCGAGAGCAGGAAGAGCGCGGCGTTCGCCTGGTCCTCCGCCCGCCCCACGCGGCCCATCGGGTTGGCCTCCCAGCGCTCGCCGTCGGCGGCGCTCACGTGCGGCTCGGTGCGCGGCGTCAGCGTCCAGTCGGGCAGCACCGCGTTGGCGCGAATGCCGCCGGGCCGCAGCGCCGCCTGCGCGCGCATGTAGCCGTCGATCGCGCTCTTGGCGACCGTGTACCAGGGCACGCCGGCGCCGTAGCGCGGCCCCTGCACCGAGGAGAAGTAGACGACCGCGCGCTCGGGCAGGTCGACCACCTCCAGCCAGCTCTCGGTCGGCACGCGCATGCAGTCGATCGCGAGCGTGACGCCGTCGCTGAACTCGCGTCTGAGGAAGCTCGGCGGCCCCGCGACCGCCGCCAGCAGACGCACCGGGCCGAGCGCCGCGACCGTGCGTCGCCACGCCTCGGCGCAGCCGCCACGATCGGCGGCATCGACCGCGAGCGCGAGCGCGCGACCGCCGGCGGCCTCGATCTCCTCTGCGCAGGCGCGGGCCGCGTCGCCGTCGAGGTCCCACGCGGCGACGCTCAGCCCGACCGCCGCCGCCCGCAGCGCGAGCGCGCGGCCGATGCCGCTGCCGGCGCCGGTGACGACCAGCGGCTCACCGGCCTCGAAGCCGAGGAAGTCGCTCACGCGGCCGCCCCGGAGCTGCTGTGGCGCTCGACCAGCTCGTGCTTCTTGACCTTGCCGAACGGTGTCGTCGGCAGCGCGTCGATGCGGCTCCAGCCGGTCGGCGTCTTCTGCTTCGCGAGCCCCTGGCCCTGGACGAACTCGGCGAGGACCGCCGCGGCCGGCAGCTCGGCGCCGTCGGCGAGCACGACGAAGGCGACCGGCACCTCGCCGTAGCGGGCGTCGGGCACCGGCACGACCGCCGCCTGCCGCACCGCCGGGTGGCGGCAGATGATGTCCTCCATCTCGCGCGCGGAGAACTTCTCGCCGCCGCGGTTGATGATGTCCTTGATCCGGCCCATGATCCGCAGGCAGCCATCGTCGTCGACGGCGCCGATGTCGCCGGTCGAGAACCAGCCCTCGACCGGGTCGAGCACGCCCACGTTGTCGTCCGGGCTGACGTAGGCGAGCATCCGCTCCGGCCCGCGCACGCGGATCTCGCCGGGGACGCCGGGCGCCAGCACGCGGCCCTCCTCGTCGACGCAGCTGATCTCGGTCCCGGGCGCGATCGGCCCGTCGGTGTCGCGCCGCACCTCGATCGGCATCCCGCGGTTGGGGATCGTCGCGCTGAGGTGCTCGGTCATCCCGTAGCAGCGGAAGGCGCCGACGCCGACCGCCTCGGAGCGCTCGATCAGGCTCGGCGGCACCGCGGCGCCGCCGACCGAGTACTGCCGCAGCGCGGTCGTCCGCTCGCCGCGGCCCTCGTACTGGCTGACGATCTCCTCCAGGAAGGTCGGCGTGCCCGACGACAGCACGCACTGCTCCCGCTCGATCAGCGGCACGGCCTGCTCGGGATCCCAGATGTCCATCAGCGCGACCGAGGCGCCGGCGCTGAACGGAACCGTCAGGCCGACCGTCAGCCCCGTCAGGTGGGCCAGCGGCGCCGGCATGAAGGTGCGGTCCTGCCACGCGAGCCCCCACACGTCGCGCATCTGGCGCGTCTCGGCGACCAGCCCGCGATGGTCGACGACGACGCCCTTGGCGCCGGCGGTCGTGCCGGAGGTGTAGGCGACGACGCAGGGATCGCCGGGCGCGACGCCCTCGGCGAACGGCGCGGCGCGGCCGACGAGCAGGTCCTCCAGCGGCGTCCAGCGGCGATCGCCGCCGCGCACGCCGACGCGCAGCCGCGGCTCGTGGCCCAGCTCGGCGAGGACGGAGTCGAGCATCTCCTGGTGCTCGTGGCGGCGGAAGCGCGGTGGCGCGACGACCACAGCCGGGCGCAGGTCGCTGAAGATCTGGCGCAGCTCGTGCTCGCGGTAGATCATCAGGACCGGGTTGTTGACCGCCCCGACCCGCCACGTCGCGAGCGCCACGACGAGCGCCTCCCACCAGTTCGGCACCTGCCACGAGACGACGTCGCCGCGTCCGACGCCCGCGGCGCGGAAGGCCGCGGCGAGCGAGCCCGCCTGCGCGACCAGCTCGCCGCAGGTGATCCGCCGCTCGCCGTCCACCACCGCGACGCGCCGCGGCGTCTGCGCCAGCCGCGCGAAGATCAGCGGCCCGACGAGCGCGTCGGTGTGGTAGCCGACGCGGCGCCACTCCTCCAGCAGCTCGGCCGGCTGTCGATAGCGGGCGAACAGCTCTGCGCTCAGTCCCATGGACGCTCTCCTCACGACCGTGATCTCTCTCTGCCGCCAGCGCCGGCGCGACCGAGGTGACATGCGATCACCATGCGCCGGATCTGGTTGAAGGGTGTCCGCTCAGCGGGCATCGGCAAGCTCCTCCGCGACGGCGGCGAGCTGGTGCGCGTCGGCGCCGCCGAGCTGGAACGACGCCTGCCGGGCGCGCAGGTAGAGCAGGCTGACGTCGTGCTCGCGCGTGATCCCGATCCCGCCGTGGACCTGCACCGCCGCGCGCGCCGCGATCGTCGCGGCGTCGCTCGCGGCCGCCTTGGCGAAGTGGGCGGCCGCCGCGGTCGCCGGCTCCAGCGGCTGCTCCGCGGCCAGCACCGCGGCGTGCCAGGTCAGCGAGCGCGCCCGCTCGACGGCGATCAGCGTGTCCGCGAGACGGTGCTTGAGCGCCTGGAAGCTGCCGATCGGGGCGCCGAACTGCTGCCGTTCGCCGGCGTAGTCGACGCTCATCCGCAGCAGCGCGTCGGCCAGCCCGACCAGCTCGGCGGCCGCCGTCGCGAACGCGGTCGCGAGCGCGCCGGGCGGCGCCGGGAAGCGCCGTCCGGCGACGTCGGCGTCCGCGACGGTCACGCGCGCGAGCGGGTGCGTCTCGTCGATCGCCGCCGCCGGCTCCAGCGCGAGGTCGGCTCTGTCGAGCAGCACGATCGCTTCCGCGCCGCCGCGGTCGTCGTCGGCGACGACGAGCGCGAGCCGGTCGAGCAGCGCGGCGTCGGGTACGACCAGCGACGCGGTCAGACGCCCGTCGCGCACCCGCGGAGTCGCGGCGTCACCGCCCGCTGCGGCATCCGCGCCCGCCGTGCGCGGATCGGGCCATGCCAGCGCGCCTGTCTCCTGCTGCTCCGCGACCGCGCGCAGGGCGGCCGTGCCGGCCGCCGTCTCGCCGGCGACCAGCGCCACCGTCGGGACGAAGGCGCCGGCGGTCGCGACGATCGGCGCGGGCGCGAGATGACGCCCGACCGCCTCGGCGACCGCGACCAGCTCGACCGGCCCCAGCCCGAGGCCGCCGGCCTCCTCCGGTACGCCCATCGCCAGCACGCCGAGGTCGGCGAGCGCCTCCCACAGCTCCCTCCAGCCGTCTGGCCGCGCCAGCAGCTGACGGCCGCGCGGGCCGCCGGTAGTGTCAGCGAGCAGGCGGTCAACCGTGCCTGCCAGCTCGCGTTGCTCCTCGGACAACTCGAACGCCATGGCAGGTACCTTACAGAATCATCTATATGATTGCGCCATGGAGAGAACTTCGATGGCGTCGTTCGCGGCGCTGAACGTCACGCGCGAGGGCGCGATCGTCGTCGTGACGCTCGACCGCCCGCAGCGGCGCAACGCGCTCGACGCGACGATGATGCGCGAGCTGGCCGCGCTGTGGAGCGGCCACGCGCTGCTCGACGGCGCCCGCTGCGTCGTCGTGACCGGCGCCGGCCCCGGCTTCTGCGCCGGCGCCGACGTCGACCTGCTCGCGAGCGACCGCACCCCGGTCGAGCGGTTCGAGGACGAGCTGGCCTTCCTCCCCGGCCGGCGGATCGACGTCCCCGTGATCGCCGCGATCAACGGCGTCTGCGCCGGCGGCGGGCTGCACTTCGTCGCCGACGCCGACATCGTCCTCGCCAGCAGCGCCGCGACCTTCCTCGACCCGCACGTCTCGGTCGGCCAGGTGACGGCGCTGGAGCCGCTGACGCTGCGCCTGCGGATGCGCCCAGACGCGCTGATGCGGATGGTCCTGCTCGGTCGCGGCGAACGGATCGACGCCGCCGCGGCGCAGGCGGCGGGGCTGGTCTCCGAGGTCGTCGAGCCTGACGCGCTGCTGCCGCGCGCGCTGGAGCTGGCGGCGCGCGTCGCCGAGGGCTCGCCGGAGGCGATCCGCATCTCGCGCGCCGCCCTGCGCGACTTCGAGGACGAGCTGCTGGAGCGCCACCTGCAGGCCGGCTGGGAGGCGATCCACGCGCACTGGTCCCACCCCGACGCCGCCGAGGGCCCGGCCGCCTTCCAGGAGCGCCGCGCGCCGCGCTGGGTGCAGCGATGACCACGCCCGCCCCCGCCCCGCTCGCCGTGATCGCCGGCGCCTCCTCCGGGATCGGCGCCGCGACCGCCCGCCGGCTCGCCGCCGACGGCTGGAACGTCCACGTCGCCGCGCGGCGCGCGGAGCCGCTCCGCGCGCTCGCGCGGGAGATCTCCGGCAGCTGCACGGTCGCCGACCTCTCGCAGGCCGCTGACGCACGGCGGCTGGCCGACGACGTCGCCGCGCTCGGCACCCCGGCCAAGCTGGCGATCTACGCCGCCGGCGTGCTGGAGCCGGCCGAGATCGCCGACCACCCGCTCGACGTGTGGGAGCGGACGATCGCCGTCAATCTGACCGGCGGCTTCCTCTTCGCGCAGGCGCTGCTGCCGTCGCTCGGGGCCGGCAGCCGGATCGTCTTCACCTCGTCGGTGAGCGCGCGCAAGGGCGCCCGCGGCCTCGCCGCCTACTCCGCCTCCAAGAGCGGGCTGGACCGCCTCGCCGAGGCGCTGCAGGCAGAGCACGAGCAGGACGGGATCGGCGTCCACGTGCTGGCGCTCGGTCCCGTCGCGACGCCGATGCTCGACCGCCCGGGGGTCTCGCCGTTCCAGCTCGACCCCGAGCAGGTCGCCGACGTGATCGCCCAGCTGGCGGCGCTGCCGCCCGATCTCGTGATGCGCGATCTGCAGCTCCGCGCCGTCACGAAAGGCCCGTTCGCGCGGAGGCGTCCGGGCGGCCGTGTCGAATGACCATCACCTGGAGCGACCGTAAGGAGAAATGATATGGTCCTTTATCGACCGATGCTCGTAGAGGCACCATCAGGGGACCGGCGCTCGTGAGGGACGCGCCATCGCAGATCCGCACGCCGCGCACCGGCGAGCTGGTCGCCGCAAAGCTGCGCAAGCGGATCATCACCGGCGACCTGCGCGACGGCGACGAGATCCCGCCCGAGCCTGAGCTGCTGGCCGAGTTCGGCGTCAGCCGCCCGAGCATCCGCGACGCCTTCCGCATCCTCGAGACCGAGGGCCTGATCCGCATCCGCCGCGGCCGCTTCGGCGGCGCGACGGTCCTGCGCCCCAACGCCCAGAGCGCGGCCTACCACCTCGGCCTCGCGCTGCAGGCAGAGGGCACGACGATGGCCGACCTGGCGGAGGCGCGCGGCCTGCTGGAGCCGCTCTGCGCCGCGCTCTGCGCCGGTCATGCCGAGCGCGAGCGGATCGCCGACGAGCTCGACGCGGTGATCGACAGCTCCGACCCCTCCGCCGGCGACTCGTCGGACTTCACCGCCGACGCGCTGCGCTTCCACACCGCGATCGTCGACCGCTGCGGCAGCACGACGCTGCGGCTGCTGGCGGGCGCGCTGGAGAGCGTCTGGGGATCGCAGGAGCGCCGCTGGGCGCTGGAGGCGCGCGACGCCGGCCGCTACCCGAGCGTCGAGGACCAGCGCGCGGTCAACAGAGCCCATCGCGCCGTCGTGAGGCACATTCGCGCCGGCAGAGCCGAACAGGCCCAGAGAGCGATGGCCGCCCACCTGCACACCTCGCAGACGTACGTCTCGCCCGGCGAGATCGCCGTCGACGTCGTCACGCAGCCGGCCGGCTGAAGCGGCAGCCGCGCTCGTCCTCGTGGGCCTCGACGAGGCCTTCGTCGAGCAGCAGCTCCAGCCGCGCGAGCAGCTCCAGCATGCCGAGGAAGGTCCGCGCCGGCGACAGCTCCGAATGGGTCCGCCGCACCAGCTCGAAGAGCGTGCGCGGCGTCGCGTCGAGCGCATCCAGCAGCCGCAGCGCCCGGCGCCGCTGGGCGTCGAGCTGCTCGCGGGCATGCGCCGCCACGTCGGTGAACGGCCGCCCGTGGCCGGGCAGGCCGAGCCCGGTCGGCGCCTCGATCGCGGTCTTCCCCAGCGACTCGCGCAGCCGCCGCGCCGGCGCGAGGTCGTCGCGCCAGCCGCCGGCCGGCCCGGGGACCAGATACGGCGTCGTGCGCGCCTCCGGCATCAGATGGTCGCCGGTGAACTGCAGGTCGTGACCGCGGTCGGCGAAGACGGTGTCGGTCGGCGAATGGCCCGGTCGCAGCGTCGCGCGCAACGTGCGGTCGCGCAGCCGCAGCTCCTCCCCCTCGCGCAGCACGACCGACGGCCGCGGCCGGCTGCCGAGCATCCGCATCATCTCCATCCGCGCCTCGAAGGCGGCGACCACCAGCGGTGGCGCGCCGTGCGCGGCGATGCGGGCGGCCGTCCACGCGTCGTCGGCCTCCAGCGATCCGGGCAGCTCGCCGAGCCAGCCGGCGAGCCGCTCGTGGCAGGCGACGTCAGCGCCGGCCCGGCGCGCGACCGCCTCCGCGAGGCCGATGTGGTCGACGTGCTCGTGCGTCAGCAGCACGAGGTCGATCTCCTCCAGCGCGAACCCGAGCTGGCGCAGGGCGCGCTCCAGCGCGTCGAGCGTGCCGCCCCAGTTGAGGCCGCTGTCGACGAGCGTCAGCGGCCGGTCGACGATCAGGTAGCAGTTGACGCTCGCGACCATCGGGGTCGGCAGCGCGATCCGGTGGACGCCGCGCTGCAGCGCGAGCAGGTCGGCGTCCACCGGTGTGAAGGGACTGGCGGGACTACCCGGCCGCTCTGGCCGGCGGCACCTGGCCGTGATCGTCCAGTCTCTCCGGCAGGGCGAGCGCGAAGTCTCCGGGCGGCAGGCCGGAGAAGTTCTTCTCGGCCGTGTACGGGTACTCGCTCAGCATCACCCACTGGGGATCACTCGGCGGCGTCTCGGCGAAGCCGCGCAGCGCGTCGCGCATCGCGTCGGCGTCGACCGATCTCGCCGCTCTCGCCGCGGCGTCGGCGACCATCAGCGCGTCGTAGCCGCCGGCGTAGAGGTTCGAGGCGACTCTCAGCTCGCCGTCGGCCGCTCTCTGGATCGCCGGCAGCGCCGTCTGCTCGTACAGCTCGGGCACGGGCTCGGAACCTCTGACGCCGACGCCCCACTGCCACATGACCACGTCTCTGAGCGCGTCGGGGCCGACGAGCGCGGCGACGTTGGAGCCGCCGAAGCCGGTGCCGCCGACGACCGGGACGTCCCAGCCGAGCTGCTGGCGGCTCTCGAGCACCTTGCCGAGCGCCGCGCCCTGCCCCTCGATGAAGAGCGCGTCGGGGTTCGTGTCGCGCAGTCTGCGCAGCTGCGGCGAGGCGTCGAGCGCGTCCGGCGCGAAGTTCTCGATCTGCGTGATCTCGATCCCGGCCTCCGGGAAGGTCTCCTCGACCGCCTTCTGCACGGCCTCGCCGTAGGCGTCGTTGGAGAGCAGCACGGCGACTCTTCTGTAGCCGCGCTGGACCAGCTGCTCGGCGACCGCTCTCTGCGAGTCGGCCGGCGCCGGCCCCATCACGAAGTTGTAGCCGCAGCGATCGAGGTCGCCGATGTCGCTCGACGCGGTGATGCCGAGCGCCAGCACTCTCTGCTGCATCAGCAGCGGGCAGAGCGCCAGCGTCACGTTGCTGGTCGAGCCCGGCCACACGAGGTCGGGCTTGTCGCCGCCGGTCAGCTTGCGCTGCAGCAGCGAGACCGCCTGCGTCGGGTCCGAGCCGTCGTCGTTTATGTCCAGCTCGACTCTGCGGCCGTCGATCCCGCCACCCGCGTTCAGCACCTCGGCGGCGGCCTCCAACCCGTGCTGCTCGGCGGTGCCGATCCCGGCGAGCGGGCCGCTCAGCGACAGGCTCGCGTAGACGCGGTACGGCTCGCTCGAGCCGCCGCCTCCTCCGCTGGTGCTGGTGCTGGCCGAGTCGCCGCTGTCGCCGTCACTGCCGCAGCCCGCGAAGACGAGTGCGGCGATCACCGCACCGGTGGCGAACCCACCCGTGATCCTTCCCATCATCCCTCTCCTCCTCCTCGTCAAGTGCGGCTGCCGTCGGCGGCCGCTCCCAAGTAGATGTGGTCGAGCAGGCGCTGCTTGTCGGCGCCGCGGAAGTCCTCCTGCTCGGAGCAGCGGCCGAGCCGCAGCACGTAGACGCGCGAGGCGACGCGCAGCGCCTGGTGGACCGCCTGCTCGACGAGCAGCACCGCCATCCCCCGGCTCGCGATCGTCGCGACCCGGTCCATCACCTCCGCGACCAGTCTCGGCGCGAGGCCCGCGGAGGGCTCGTCGAGCATCAGCACGCTCGGGCCGGCCATCAGCGCCTGGCCGATCGCCAGCATCTGCTGCTGCCCGCCGCTGAGCGAGCCGGCCGGGTCGCGCCGCTTCTCGGCGAGCACGGGGAACAGCTCGTAGACGTTCTGCTCGCGCGCGTCGAACTCGGCACGGCCGAGGCGCGGCGTCGCGACGACGAGGTTGTCGCGCACCGAGAGCGCGCGGAAGACGCGCTTGTTCTCCTGCACGAGCGCCAGCCCGCGGCGGGCGCGCGCATGCGGGCGCAGGCCGCCGAGCGGCCGATCGGCGAGCGAGATCTCGCCGTCGAAGACGTCGACGAGCCCCGCGACGGCGCCCAGCAGCGTCGTCTTGCCGGCGCCGTTGCCGCCGAGCACGGTGACGATCTCACCGGCGCGAACCTCGACGTCGACCTCGCGCACGGCCTGGATCTCGCCGTAGCCGGCGGTCAGCCCGCGCACGCGCAGAAGCGGCTCGGCGGTCATGCGATCACCTCGTCCTCGTCGGTCGTCTCGGCGCCGAGGTAGACGCTGAGCACCCCGGGGTCGTTGGCGACCTGCTCCGGCGGACCCGACGCGATCATGCGCCCGGAGGCGAGCACGAAGACGGTGTCGGCGTTGCCGAGGACGAGGTCCATGTTGTGCTCGACGAGCAGGACGGTCGTCCCCTCGCCGGCGAGCCGTCGCAGCAGGTGGCCGAGCCGCTCGGTCTCGTCGGGGCTGAGGCCGGAGGCCGGCTCGTCGAGCAGCAGCAGCGCCGGGCGCATCGCCACGGCGCGCGCGATCTCCAGCAGCCGCTTTCTGCCGAGCGGCAGGTCGAGCGCCTGCTCGTCGGCGACCGCGCCGAGGCCCAGCTCATCGAGCACGTCGGCGGCGCGGGCGGCGATCGCGCGCTCCTCGGCCCGCCACCGCGGCAGCCGCAGGACGGTGCTGATCAGGCCGGCGCGCCGACCCGCGAAGGCGGCGACGGAGACCGCCTCGCGGACGGTCAGCCCGGCCGGGACGCTCGGCGTCTGGAAGGTCCGCCCGACGCCGCTGCGGGCGATCTTCGCGCTCGCGCTGCCGGCCAGCTCGGTCGTCCCGAGCGTGACCGATCCCTCGTCGAGGCGGGCGAAGCCGGAGACCGAGTTGAGCATCGTCGTCTTGCCGGAGCCGTTGGGGCCGATCAGCGCGGTGATCGCGCCCGGCTCCGCGGTCAGCTCGACGCCGCCGAGCGCCTGGTTGCCGCCGAACCGCTTCGCGGCGCCGCAGACGGTCAGCGCCGCCGGCTGCTCCGGCCCGAGCGCCGCGGCCGCGCGCTCGCCGCGCTCGCCGGCGTCGATCAGGTACGGCGTGCGCCAGCGCGGGAGCCGCTCGATCGCGGTGCCGACCAGGCCGCGCGGCAGCAGGATCGCCGCCAGCACGAGGAAGGCGCCGTAGCCGAGCAGCGTGTAGTTCTGCAGGCTCAGCGTCTCCTGCTGGGCGTAGACGAGGATCAGCGCGCCGAGCAGCGGCCCGTAGAGCGTCCGCTGGCCGCCGAGGATCACCGCGGCGAGCACGAGGATCACCGTGTCGAAGCCGAACGCCTCGTAGGTGACGAGCCCGTCGAGCGTCGCGATCATGACGCCGGCGAGCGCCGCCGGGACGGCGCTGAGCAGGTAGCAGACGAGCTTCAGCCGGTAGGGCGAGACGCCGACCGCCTGCAGCTGCACCTCGTCGTGGCGCAGCACGGCGAGGATGCGGCCGTAGGCGGAGTAGACGAAGGCACGTTGGAACAGCAGCCACAGGAACAGCAGCACGACGGCGACGCGGTAGAGGTCGGCGGTCTCCAGCGGCGTGCCGCCGAGCGAGATCCGCGGGATGCCGACGAGGCCGGCGAGGCCGCCGGTCTTCTCCGGCCACAGGTCGACGAGCGACGGCATCAGCTCGACGAGGAAGAACGAGGTGATCACGAGCGCCCAGCGCGACAGCCGCAGCCCGGGGATGCCGGTCACCAGCGCCGCCAGGACGGCGACGGCGATGCCGGCCGCCAGCAGCGCGAAGAGGTTCGTGGAGGTGCCCTCGACGGCGAGGATGCCGGTCACGTACGCCGCCGCGCCGTAGAAGAAGACGTGGCCGAGCGCGAGCTGGCCGGCGTAGCCCATCATCAGGTTGAGCCCGAGCGCGACGAGGCCCATCACGGTCGCCATCATCAGCGTCCGGACGGTCGCCTCCGAGAACAGCTCGGGGCCGAAGAAGGCGACCGCGAAGCAGGCGGCCAGCAGCCCGCCGCGCGCGGCCGGTCCCGGCCGCCAGGTCGTTCTCGCGGTCATGCGCAGCGCGCTCACACCTGCCGCCCTTCCGGTGGGCCGAAGACGCCGCGCGGCAGCACCAGCAGCACCGCGATCAGCAGGACGAAGACGAGGATCGGCTCGTACTGCGCGCCGACCCATTGGGCGCCGTAGGTCTCGACGAGGCCGATCGACCAGCCGCCGAGCAGCGCGCCGCGGATCGAGCCGAAGCCGCCGATCGCCATCGCGACGAACGCCTTGATGACGAGCAGCGAGCCGAGGTCGGCGCGCGCGAAGGTCAGCGGCAGGATGATCAGGCCGGCGATGCCGGCGAGCACGCCGGCGATCGCGAACGAGGCGACCGCGACGCGGCGGGTGTCGATCCCGCGCACCTCGGCGGCGTCGGCGTCGGCGGCGGTCGCGCGGAAGATCTTGCCCAGGCGCGTCACGCCATACCAGAGGTCGAGGCCGACGGTGGCGAGGATCGCCGAGCCGATCGCGACGAAGGCGGCGACCTTGACCGAGCCGTCGCCGAGCCAGACGAGGTCGTCGAGCGTCGGGATCTGCGTGCCGACCGGCTCCGAGCCCCAGATCAGCTGTGCGCCGGCCTCGATCATCACGAACGCGCCGACGGTGCTGACGAGCCAGATCTCGCCCTCCTTCGGGGCGCGCGCGGTCACCGGCAGCACCGAGACGTAGTACTGGACGCCGGTGATCAGCAGGCCGGCGACGCCGCACAGCAGCAGCGTCGGCAACAGCCCCAGCCCCCACTCCGACAGCGCCGAGTAGGCGATCAGCGACGCGACCGCGATCACTCCGCCCTGGGCGAAGTTGAACATGTTGGTCGTCAGATAGATCACGTTGTAGGCCAACGCGACCAATGCGTAGACGGAGCCGATCGCGAGTGCCGTGACGAGCAGGCTCATGCGCTGCCCTCCCCGGCGACCCACCGCGAGGCTCCGTGCTCCTCCCTCCGGAACATGAAATGAATCATACATATGATTCGACCGAAGTGCATATTTTTCTCCTGGCGACCCGGTCGCCTACGGACGTGTCAGCCCGCCGCTGACGGAGAGGATCTGACCCGACAGGTAGCCGGCGCCGTCGCCGCAGAAGAAGGCGATCGCGGTGGCGACGTCGTCGGGCAGCGCGACCCGCCGCAGCGGGATCGCGCGCGCGATCCGCGCGACGACGGCGGCGCCGTCCTCCGCATCGGCGGTCGCGCCGAGCAGCGGCGTGTCGGTCGGCCCCGGCGAGACCGTGTTGACGGTGATCTGATGGCGCGCCAGCTCCAGCGTCAGCGCGCGCGTGAGCGCGATCACGCCGCCCTTCGCGGCGGCGTAGGCGGCGATGTTCGACATGCCGGAGAGCGCCCCGTCGGAGGCGACGTTGACGATCCGGCCCGAGCCGAAGCGAATCAGCTCGGGCAGCGCCTCGCGCGCGACCCGCAGCGGCCCCTCGAGGTTGACCTCCAGCGTCCGTCGCAGCAGCTCGTCGTCGGTCTCGGCCAGCGGCCGCGGCTCCATCCAGCCGGCGTTGTTGACGACGCCGCCGAGCGCGCCGAGCTGTTCGACGCCGCGCGCGATCGCCGCGCGCACGGAGGCGGTGCTGGTGACGTCCATCTCGGCGACGACGACCGCAGGCCTGCCGGGCGGCAGCGCGGCGGCGACGCGCTCGGCGGCGGCCGCATCACGATCGGCGAGGACGAGCGGGTGACCGGCGGCGGCGAGCTGCTCGACGACGGCGGCCCCGATGCCGCCGCCCGCGCCGGTGACGAGAAGCGGCCGCGTCATCGGCCGGCCTTGATGCGGCGGTGGTGATCGGCGTCATTCCGCCGACGGAAGCGATCGGACATGACGAGAGAATACATATGTATCTTTTTACGATATGCCGGCAGCGTCGGCATACCGCGCGGCTCGCGCAGCGAGCCGGCTCGCGCAGCGCGCGCCGATCCGCTTCTCCTCAGCCGCGCAGCACGTCGAGCGCGCGCGCCTGCGCCGCCGCGGCCTCCGGATGCGTCCAGAAGGCGAGGTGGGTGCCGCCGTCGAGCGTCAGCAGCTCGGCGCCGGGGATCGCGGCCGCGGCGCGGTCGCTGTGGTCGGGGGTGACGTCGGTGTCGGCGCTGCCCTGCACCAGCAGCGCCGGGACGGCGACCCGCTCCAGCTCCAGCGACTCGATCGCCGCGAACCGGGCCCAGTCGTTGTCGAGCCCGGCGTCGCGGTCTCGGTGGGTGACGGTGCTCGCGAGGTCGACGACGAAGGCGCGCTTGTCCGCGTCGGCGAAGACCTCGCTCGCACGCTGCTTCAGCTGCTCCTCGTCGAGCGAGCCCTCGGAGTCGAGCGTCGCCGAGATCAGCTGCTCGGGCGCGTGCGCGGCGAGCACCCGCAGCAGCCAGTCGCCGAAGCGGGTCGAGAACATCAGCTTCTCCGACAGCCCTTCCGCCGGCCGCGCGATCGCGCCGCTGACGCCGGCCAGCACGACGAGCCCGGCGACCCGCCGCGGGTGGCCGATCGCGAGCCGGTAGCTGCTGGGACCGCCGCCCGACCAGGCGAGCACGCCGGCGCGCTCGATCCCGAGCGCGTCGAGCAGCGCGGCCAGCAGGTCGGCCTGCTGGTCGATCGTCGTCCGTTCCCCCAGCTCGCTGCCGAGGTAGCCGGGCCGCGACAGCACGATCGCGCGGCAGCCGGCGGCGACGAGGAAGCGGGCCATGATCGCGGCCTGGTCGATCCCGCCGGGGCTGCCATGGACGACGAGCACCGGCGGCCCGTCGCCGAGGACCGCGTGCTCGACCGGTCCGAGTGCGGTCTCGACGACCGCGGCGTGCAGCGCTTCCCGTTCGCTCATGCGCGGCAGGTTAGTGGCCGGAGCTGAAAAACCATTCCGTAGAGTCTCGGCATGTCCCGCCGCCGCTATCGCGCTGCAGCACGCGACATGTCCAGCGGAAGCTGGCTGGCGCTCTCTTTGGCGTTGGCGGTCTGCGGCCTCGTCGGCGGCGGCATCGCGTGGCTCCTGACGGGGGACTGGAGAGCCGTCGGCGCGATCGGCGGCATCTGCGGAGGGTTCGGCGCCTCGCTGCAGGCCGTCGTGGCCCAGCACATGACCGCGCGACACACCCCGGTCGCTCCGGCCATGCCGACGGCGCAGGAGCTCGAGCCGTGGCGCGCGGCGCTGCGCCTCCACGTGCTCGCGGCACGAGTGCGCGCGGGCTCGCAGCTCGACCGCATGCTCGCCTATCCCGTCATCTCCAACACCGTCCGCGAGCTGCACCGGGACGCCTCCAGCGCTCGCATCGTCCTGCGCGGTCCGACGCTGTCATGGAGCGCGATCGTCGCGTCGTGGGCAGCATCGCCGCAACGGACCGTGCTGCTCGGCGAGCCGGGGATGGGCAAGACCATCGCTGCGTTGACGCTGATCGCGGAGGTGAACGCAAGCGCAAGCGGTGGCAGACCGGTCGCCGAACTGTTCCCGCTCTCCAGATGGGACACCTGGAGCAGCCGCCACGCGACCGAGCCGCTCGAGACGTGGCTCGCCAGCTCGCTCGCCGAACGCTATCCGGAGCTCGGCACGGACGTCGCCGCGGCGCTCGTGGCGTCGGATCTGGTGCTGCCGGTGTTCGACGGGCTCGACGAGATCCCCACGACGGGAGGGCAGCTCGCCTGTCTCGAGGCGATCGACCGCTACGGCGGCCGCGTCTCGCGGCACCGGCCGTATCTGCTGACCTCGCGTGCGGAGGAGTACGTCCGGCTGGCGCCCAGATGGGCTGTGACCGATCGGCCTCCGCTCGTGCTCCGCGGTCTCGCGGCGGACGGCGTGCTTCAGCTGCTCGCGACCGAGACGGCGGGGCAGACCGGCTGGCGCGCCATGAGCCGGCGGCTCGCGAGCGGGGACAGCGGCGCCGCGCGGCTGCTGAGCAGCCCGCTGCGCCTTTCGATCGCGCTGCAGTCGTATGCCCGAGAGGATCCTCAAGAGCTGCTGGCCCTCTCCCCCGGCGCCGCTGACCAACGACTGTGGGAGCGGCTGATCAGCTCCGACCACTCCTTCGGATCGGCCGGCACCGCTCAGGTGCGGGGCTGGCTGGCGGCCTTGGCCAGCGGCGTGAAGCGGTGCTCGCTGCAGCGCTTCGGGTCGCACCACCTCTACGCGTTGGCGCCCGCCTCGACGCGAGAGCAACGGCACTTCAAGGTCCTCGTCGCCGTTCTGGTGGCGGCGATCTGGACGTCGATGGCGCTCCTCAGCGGCGTGAGTCGGCACGGTGTCGGCACGACGCTGATCTTCGTCGGGATCACCTCGGTGCTCGTGGCTCCGATCGGGTGGCTGGCCGGCATCGTGAGCCTCGACGGCCCCTACGTGAGAGTCAGAGCGCGGCGCGACGAGCGGACGCGACTCGCGAAGCGCGGGATCGGTCCCGCGATCGGCGGCGGTTTCCTGCTCGGGACCATATCCCGCACCGACGCGTCAGCGCTCGAGTACCTGCTGGCCGGAACGGTCGGCGCCATCTGGGGGATCGTGCTGCTCGCCGCGGCGGTGATGCTCGCACCGGGGCTCCGCTCCGCGGCGGGCGGGACGCATCCCGAGACGGCGGCGAGCGGCCCGGCCGACGATGGCGTGCTGCGGGAGACGCTCCGCACAGGCGTCGTGCGCGGCATCCTCTTCGCACCGCTCATCGGCACGACCGCCTACTTCCTCACGACCGTGACAGCAGACGATCCCGCGGCGATCACGCGGGAGGACCATCTGCGGACCCAGATCGGATTCGTCGCCGCGCTTCCGGCGTTCGCGCTGACCGCAGCGTTGTTCAACGGCCTTGGTTTCTGGCTCTGCCACCACTGGCTGCGCCGTCGCCGCGGACGCGACGGCACGCTCCCGCTCAATCTCGGGAGGTTTCTGACCTGGTGCTCGGAGTCGCCGCGCTTCTGGCTGCGAGCATCGGACATGTACGAGTTTCGCCATCGCGCGCTGCTCGATCACCTCGCGCCCGACCACGAGCCGGAGCCGGAGCCGACGAGATGCGCGTGAGGCGCGCAGGCGGCCCGCGCGCCTAGGATCCGCCGCATGGCTCTGACACTCATGCACAACCCCCACTGCCCCACCTCGGTCCACGCGCTGGACGCCCTCACCGACGCCGGTCACGACGTGACCGTGCGCAAGTACCTGCTCGTCGCCGAGCGGCTGTCCGAGTCAGAGGTGCGGTCGCTCGCCGAGCGCGTGCAGGGCGATCCGGTCGACGCGCTGATCCGGCGCGACAAGAAGTACAGAGACCTCGGCCTCGACGCGGACGGCCTGCCGCTCGACGAGGTCGTCGCGATCCTCCTCGAGCACCCCGCGCTGCTGCAGCGGCCGATCCTCGACGACGGCACGAACGTCGTCATCGGCCGCCCGCGCGAGCGCCAGCGCGCGTGGGCGGCCGCCGGGAGAGCGGTCGTCGGGGAGGCGTAGACGACGCGCTCATGTTCGCGCCGCGGCGGGTCGATATCCGGGAGGTGACCTCTGCCCGCACCGTCGTGATCGAACGGCTCCGCTTCGGCGTGAGCGACCTCGAGCGCAGCCGCGCCTTCTACGCGAGCGCGCTCGCCCCGCTCGGGATCGCCGAGTTGAACGGCGACGATGGCGCGGCCGCGCGCTTCGGACGCGGCGGCGCGGTCGTCGTCGAGCTGGTCGAGGTGCAGGCGCGGCCGGCGCCGCTGCGGATCGCGCTGTCGGCGCGGACGCGCGCGGAGGTCGAGGCCTGCCACGCGGGCGCGCTGGCGCTGGCGCCGGCGGTGCCGACCGCGGACGCGAACGGCGCCGCGACCGCCCACACGGCGCCGGCGCTGCTCGCGCCAGGCGAGGCCGACAACGGCGGCGCGCCCGGCCCGGGCGGCAACCCCGCGTACTCCGCAACGCTGGTCGACCCCGACGGGCACGAGCTGGAGGTCGTCTGCCGCGGCGTGGCGGCGACGGTCCAGGTGCCCGACGACCGCCTCGTCGCCGTCGTCGAGATCCCGAAGGGCACGCGCAACAAGTACGAGTACGACCCGATCCTCGGCGGCTTCACCTTCGACCGGCTGCTGATGACGGCGGCCGCGTACCCGGCGGACTACGGCTACTTCCCCGGCACGCTCGGCGAGGACGGCGACCCGCTCGACGTGCTCGTCTGCCTCTCCGAGCCGACCTTCCCCGGCTGCCTGATCCCCGTCAAGCCGGTCGGCCTCTTCAAGATGGCCGACGACCAGGGGATCGACGACAAGGTGATCTGCGTCCCGCTCCACGATCCCAACTGGGGCGGCTACGACACGCTCGACGAGCTGCCGCTGCTGCTGCGCAACGAGATCGCCCAGTTCTTCGCGATCTACAAGGACCTCGAGGGCAAGCGGGTCGACGTCGGCGGCTGGCGCTCGCACACCGAGGCGCTCGCCTCGATCGACGCCGCCCGCGCGCGCTTCCGCGCCCGCCGCGAGGAGACCGGCATCTCCTATCCCGGGCCGGGCGGCGAGCTGCCGGCGCCGGGCGAGGAGTAGCGGCGCGCTTCAGACCGGCGGCGCGGGGCGGCGCAGCCCGCGGATCCGATCGCCGAGCAGGCGCGATCCGTACGCGGCCGTCGTGCGCAGCGGCGCGTCGCCGAGCAGCATCCGCATCGTCAGCCGCAGCGTCGAAGCGTCCGCCTTCTGCGGCGCTCCGGCGTCGAACGGCGGCTGCGGGTCGTACTCGATCCCCAGCTGGATCGCCTTCGCCAGCTCCTCGCCGTGGACGCGCGCCGTCAGCGCGAGCGCCATGTCGATCCCGGCCGAGACGCCGGCGCCGGTCACGAACGGCGGATCGAAGACGACGCGGTCGCCGACGACGTCGACCCCCATCGCGCGCAGGTTCTCGCGAAAGCCCCAGTGCGTCGTGGCGCGTCGCCCCGCCAGCACTCCGGCCGCCCCGTAGACGGCGGCGCCGGTGCAGGCCGAGGCGAGCCACTGCGCGCGCGGCGTCACCTGCCGCACCCAGTCGAGCAGGACCTCGTCGTCGAGCGGCCCGAGCGGCTTGCTCGACCCGGGGATCACGACGACGTCCGGATCCGGCAGCTGCGCGGGCGTCGTCGTCGGCATCACCGCGAGGCCGTGGTCGGTGCGGATCGGCCCCGGCGTCGTCGCGACCCAGTGCAGCTCCACGTCCGGCCACAGGCTGATCACCTCGTACGGCCCGATCAGATCCAGCGCGGTGAACTCCGGATAGACGACGTAGGCGATCTTCATGCGACGGTTCTACCGCGATCCGGTGCGCGCCTGCGCCGCTCCACACCCTGCGGCGACGCCAGATCGCGCGCTCGATCAGGGGTGTTTGCCGCGCAATGGCCGCGCCCGGGATACTGCATGGCGCGATGGCCGCAACGACCCCTCAACCGTCAGGATTGGTCGACCGCCATCGCGAACGCGAGCAGGTCGACCGCCTCGTCGCCGACGTGCGCGCGGGCCGCAGCCGAGTGCTGGTCCTGCGCGGCGAGGCGGGCGTCGGCAAGACCGCGCTGCTGAAGTACCTGCTGGACGGCACGTCGGGGTGCCAGGTCGCGCGCGCGGCCGGCGTCGAGTCCGAGATGGAGCTGGCGTTCGCCGGCCTGCATCAGCTGTGCGCGCCGATGCTCGGGCGCATCGACGGGCTGCCGGGCCCGCAGCGCGACGCGCTCAGCACGGCGTTCGGCCTCGGCACGGGCAAGCCGCCGGACCGCTTCCTCGTCGGGCTGGCGGTGCTCGGCCTGCTGGCCGAGGTCGCCGAGACGAAGCCGCTCGTCTGCGTCGTCGACGACGCGCAGTGGCTCGATCGGGAGTCGGTGCAGACGCTGGCGT
This sequence comes from Conexibacter stalactiti, assembly GCF_033542075.1. Lineage (NCBI taxonomy): Bacteria > Bacillati > Actinomycetota > Thermoleophilia > Solirubrobacterales > Conexibacteraceae > Conexibacter > Conexibacter stalactiti. The sequence goes on along the minus strand of NZ_JAWSTH010000014.1, from coordinate 29,764 downwards.
TCGTCGCGCGCCGGCTGCTGGCCGAGCGCGTCGCGTTCGTCTTCGCGCTGCGCGCCGACGACGACCAGCACGCCCTCGCCGGGCTTCCGGAGCTGGTCGTCGAAGGGCTCGAGCACGCCGATGCCCGCACGCTGCTGGAGGCGACGATCCCGGGCCCGCTCGACCATCGCGTGCGCGACCGGATCCTCGCCGAGGCGCACGGGAACCCGCTCGCGCTGCTGGAGCTGCCGCGCGGGCAGCCGCCGGCCGCCGTCGCGGGCGGTTTCGGGCTGCCGAGCGGGATCCCGCTGGCCGCCCGCATCGAGCAGGGCTTCGTGCGGCGGCTCGCGCCGCTTCCGGTCGAGACGCGCCGGCTGCTGCTCGCGGCGGCGGCCGAGCCCGTCGGGGACGTCGCGCTGCTGTGGCGCGCCGCCGACCGGCTCGAGATCGCGCCCGACGCCGTCGCGCCCGCCGAAGCGGCCGGCCTCGTCGAGCTGGGCGTCCGCGTGCGCTTCCGGCATCCGCTCGTGCGCTCGTCCGTCTACCGGTCGGCCTCGCCGGAGGAGAAGCGGGCCGTGCACAGGGTCCTCGCGGACGTGACCGACGCGGAGATCGACCCCGATCGCCGCGCATGGCACCGGGCGCACGCCGTCGTCGGCGCCGACGAAGCGGTCGCCGCCGAGCTGGAGCGCTCGGCCGGGCGGGCGCGCGGACGCGGCGGCGTCGCCGCGGCAGCCGCGTTCCTCCAGCGCGCGGCGGAGCTGACGCCCGATCCGGCCGTTCGCGGCGCGCGGGCGCTCGCCGCCGCGCAGGCGAAGTTCGAGTCGGCCTCCCCCGAGGCCGCGCTGGGGCTGCTGGAGGTCGCGGAGATGTGCCCGCTCGACGACCTCCAGCGCGCTCGTCACGCGCGGCTGCGCGCCGAGATCGTCTTCGCGCAGCGGCGCGGAAGAGACGCGCCGCCGCTGCTGCTGGCCGCGGCCGGACAGCTCGCGGCGCTCGATCCGGCGCTGGCGCGCGAGACCTACGTCGAGGCGCTCGGTGCGGCGATGTACGCGGGCCGCTGCTCGAGCGGCTCCGGCGTGCACGAGGCCGCTGCGGCCGCCCGCAACGCGCCCCCGGCGCCGCAGCCGCCGCGCTCGATCGACCTCGTCCTCGACGGGATGGCGACGCGCTTCTCCGAGGGACCGGGCGCCGGCGTGGCGCCGTTGCGGCTCGCGGTCGAGGCGTTCAGGAACGAGGTGCTGGACGGCCACGAAGCGACCATGCGCTGGCTGATGCTGTGCCCGGTCGTCCAGTCGCTGGTGGTGTTCGAGCTGTGGGACGACGACGCCTTCCACGCGCTCGCCACGCGCGCGGTGCGGCTCGCGCGCGACACCGGCGCGCTGACGATGCTGCCCGTGACGCTGCCGTACCTGGCGGGCGTGCACCTCTTCAGCGGGGAGTACGCGACGGCGGCCGCGCTGAACCACGAGGCCGACACGATCACCGCCGCGACCGGCAACGCGGCGCTCGTGTACGCCTGGATCCTGCTCGGCGCGTGGCGCGGCGCGCCGGCGGAGGCGCTGGAGGTCATCGAAGCGGGCGTCGAGAGCGCGACCGCGCGCGGCGAGGGCCGCGTGCTGGCGCTGGCCGGCTACGCCAGCAGCGTGCTCTACAACGGCCTCGGTCGCCACGAGGAGTCGATCGAGGGCGCCCAGCGCGGCGCGGAGGACGACGACCAGGGCTACGCCGGCGGCTCGCTCGCCGAGCTGGTCGAGGCGGCGACGCGGGTCGGCAGGCCCGACCTGGCGGCCGCCGCGCTGCGGCGGCTCGACGTGCGCGCACGTGCCGCGGGCACCGACTGGGCGCTCGGGATGCTCGCCCGCGCACGGGCGCTGACGAGCGAGGGCGCGGCGGCCGAGGAGCTGTACCGCGAAGCGATCGAGCGGCTCGAACGCACCCGCATGCACGTCGAGCTGGCGCGCGCCCGCCTCGTCTACGGCGAGTGGCTGCGGCGCGAGCAGCGCCGCGCCGACGCCCGCGAGCAGCTGCGCGTCGCGCACGACAGGTTCGTCGCGATCGGCGCCGAGGCGTTCGCCGACCGCGCTCGCCGCGAGCTGACGGCGCTCGGCGAGACGGTGCGCAAGCGGATCCCGGAGATTCGCGTGGAGCTGACGCCGCAGGAGTCGCAGATCGCCCGTCTGGCGGCCGACGGGCAAACGAACCCGGAGATCGGCGCGCAGCTGTTCATCAGCCCGCGCACGGTCGAGTACCACCTGCGCAAGGTCTTCGACAAGCTCAGCATCAGCTCGCGCAAGGATCTCCGCACGGCGCTGCCCGAGCTCGCGCCGGCCGGCATCGGCTCCTAGCGCCGCGCCTCACAGCCCCGCCGGCGGGAGGTCGGCCCGGAACGCCGGCTTGGTCCCCGTCAGCACGTGCGCGGTCACGCGGCCGACCAGCTCGCAGAAGGCGGCGGGGCGCGCCGCGCGCGAGAAGAGCGGACGGCAGTACAGCCACGCGGCGTACTCCGACTGCAGGTCGAACCCGAGCCCGAGCGCGGCGTGCCCGAGCACGTCGTGGACGGTGCGAAGCCGATCGACCGCGGCGTTGGGCAGCAGCGGGTGGGGCGCGTCGGCCGCCGCGGCCCGCAGCTTGATCGCCCCGCGCTGACGCACGTCGTCGCAGAGGTCGGCGGCATCGGCGTACGGCTCCTCCGGCGTCGCGACGAGCGTCACGCGAACGCCGAGCCCGCCCGCCGCGGGCGCCGCGGTGACGGCGCGGTCGAGCGCGATCAGCTCCTCGGCAAGCGCGCTGTACGCGCCCTCCAGCGCATGCGCGTCGGACGCGGGCGGGTCGATGTACCACTCCATGATGCGCTCCGCGCGCGCCAGCGGGAGGAAGCCGACGGAGCGCAGCGACGCGATCGCCGGCAGCGGGCCGGCCGCATGGCGCGCGGCGACGCGCTGCGCCTCCGACCACGTCGGAAAGACCTCGACCGGTCGCCGCGCCGATCCCGGCGGCAGCGGCGGGAGCGGCCGCAACGGCGAGAACGAGAGCGGCGCGTCGAGGAACTCCGCGAAGCCCTCGTCGGCGATCGTGTCCGTGCTCTTCATGACCATGTTCCTTCCAGTACGGCGTTGTCGTTTCGAAGCTCGACCTCCGCGCCCCGCGCGGCCGCGGCGGCGGCGCGCCGCAGCGCGCGAGCGACCTGCGGCTGCGAGGCGCCGAGCCGCTCGGCGATCTCCGTCGGCGTCAGCTCGCAGACGAAGCGCAGCCGCAGGACCGTGCGGTCCTGCTCGGACAGCTCGTCGCTCGGCGTCGCGTCCCATGCGTCGCTCGCCTGCAGCGCCTCGGCGACCTGTTCGAGGTCGAGCCCCGTCCGCCGCGCGAGCTGCGCGACGCTGGGGGCGCTGCCGGTCTGCGCGGTCAGCGCGCCCGCTGCTCGCGCGACCGCACGCGACCTCTCCTCCATCTTCGGCGCCAGCTGACCGGCGCTGTCGTCTCGACCTGCCATCTCGACGTCACCTCGTCGTCGGGGACCGGCGCGGCGCGGACATTGGGCCCGCGCCGCTCCACGCCGCGTTCAGTTCGCCACCGACTCCGGGAGCGGGTACATCTCCTCCCACAGCTGCAGCAGCAGCCTGTGCTGCCTGCGGGCCGTGATCGTCGTCCACTGCGGGTGCACCGCTCTTCCTCAGTAGGCCGCGAGGCGCTGCTCGGCCTCGGCCAGGGCGCGCGCGAGCGTGGTCGTGTCGGCCAGCCACGGCGAGCCGTCGGGGCGCGGGTCTATACGCAGGTGCAGGCGACCGTCATGCACGACGGTGACGGCCATCAGCTCGTTCGCGCACCACAGCTCGGCCTCGTAGTTGTATGCCTCCTCGGGGCCGGTGACGATCGCCTTGATCGCGTTCATCGCCCGGCTCCCTGGCGGTGCGCGGCGAACCACGCCTCGAAGTCGGTCGCGCCGATCCGCGCGCCGTCGCCGGCCGTCAGCTCGCCGCCCGCCAGCTCGGTGCCGAAGTAGCGCGCGCGGGGGTCGCCGACGACCGTCCGCGCGTCGCCCGTGGCGGCGAACAGGCGCCGCGCCCACGCGTCGACGCCCAGCTGCTCGGGCCCGCCCAGCTCGACGCGGCCGCCGACCGGCGCGCCGGCAGCCAGCTCCGCGACGGTCGCGGCGACGTCGTCGGCGGCGACGAGCTGCATCAGCCCGGTCGGGAGCCGGACGCTCTCACCGTCGGCGCCCGCCTCGGCGATCTGCGGCAGGAACTCGAAGAACTGCGTGGAGCGCAGGATCGTGTACGGGACCGCCCCGGCCTCGATCTCGGCCTCCTGGGCGACCTTCGCCCGCAGGTAGCCGCTGTCGGGCAGGCGCTCGGCGCCGACGATCGAGACCGCGACGTGGTGGCCGACGCCGGCCGCCTGCTCGGCCTCGAGCAGGTTGCGCGTCGAGGTGACGAAGAACTCCCGCACCGCGTCGTCGTCCCAGAGCGGCGCGTTGGAGACGTCGACGACGGCGTCGGCGCCCGCCATCACGTCCGCGAGCCCATCGCCGCTGATCGTGTCGACGCCCGTGTCGGGCGATGCCGGCACCGCGTCGTGCCCCAGTGCGGCCAGCCGCCGCACCACGTTGCTGCCGACCCGCCCGCTGCCTCCGATGACCACGATCTTCATGACGTTGCCTCCTGGTGTTGTTGACGCTGTCGAAGATCGCCGACGGGTGCCCCGGGGCGCGTCCGTCGGCATCCCCAGTCGGATGCCCAGGGACCCGCGGGCGGGATCGTCCCCAGTCACCACGCCCGGGCATCTGACTGGGCATCCCGACCGAAGCGATCCGCGGCGGGAGCGGCGACGGTGGTGCGGTCACTGAAAGCCCACCCGAAAGGACCGCCGCATGCAGCCCACCATCGTTCTCGTCCACGGCGCCTTCGCCGAGTCCGCCAGCTGGAACGGCGTCGCCGAGCGCCTGTACGCCGCCGGCCACCCGGTCGTCGCCGCCGCGAATCCGCTGCGCGGCCTCGCCGAGGACGCGAGCGCGATCAGCGACCTCGTCCGCACGATCGAGGGACCGGTCGTGCTCGCCGGCCACTCCTACGGCGGCGCGGTGATCTCCAACGTCGACGCCGACGCCGGCGACATCACCGCGCTCGTCTACGTCGGCGCCTTCGCGCCCGCGACCGGCGAGAGCTGCATCGAGCTGTCACAGCGCTTCGCCGGCAGCACGCTCGGCGCCGCGCTGAACCCGGTCCCGCGCCGCGACGGGTCGGTCGACCTGCTGATCGCCCGCGACCGCTTCCACGCGCAGTTCTGCTCCGACGTCCCCAAGCACGAGGCCGGGCTGATGGGCGCGACCCAGCGCCCGATCGCGAAGGCCGCGCTGGAGGAGCCGACGGGACCGAACCCGCTGTGGCAGCAGCTGCCGTCGTTCTTCATCTTCGGCACCGAGGACCACAACATCCCCGCGACCCTGCAGCGCTCGCTGGCCGAGCGCGCGAACGCCCATCGCACGGTCGAGATCTACGGCGCCTCGCACGCGATCGCCGTCTCGCGCCCGGACGAGACCGCGGGCCTGATCCTGGAGGCCGCGCACCTGCACGCGGCGGCGGCGTGATGTCCGCCACGACGACACACACGCCGGTCGTGCTGGAGCCGGCCGCGCAGCAGTTCGCCGAGGCGACCTCGACGCCGCCGTTCCTCTACGAGCTGACGCCGGACGCGGCCCGCGCCGTGCTCGACGACGTGCAGGCGGCGCCGATCGAGAAGCTGCCGGTCGGCGAGCGCTGGATCACCGTCCCCGCCGACGTCGGCGACGTGCGCGTGCGGATCGTGCGCCCGGCCGGCGCCGAGGGCACGCTGCCCGTGATCCTCTACATCCACGGCGGCGGCTGGGTGCTCGGCAACGCCGGCACACACGACCGGCTCGTGCGCGAGCTGGCGGTCGGCGCCGGTGCGGCCGTCGCGTTCGTCGAGTACGACCGCTCGCCCGAGGCCCGCTACCCGGTCGCGATCGAGCAGGGCTACGCGACGGCACGGTGGATCGTCGGCGAGGGCGCGGCCAACGGGCTCGACCCGGAGCGGATCGCGATCGCCGGCGATTCGGTCGGCGGCTGCATGACCGCGGCGATCGCGCTGATGGCGCAGGAGCGCGGCGACGTGCGCTTCGTGCACCAGTCGATGTACTACCCGGTCACCGACGCCGCGATGGACACCGGCTCCTACGAGCAGTTCGCCGAGGGCTACTACCTCACCGCGAAGGCGATGGCGTGGTTCTGGGACGCCTACGCGCCCGACGTCGAGCAGCGCTCCGAGCCGTTCGCCGCGCCGCTGCGGGCGACCGACGCGCAGCTGCGCGGCCTGCCGCCGGCGCTGCTGATCGTCGACGAGGCCGACGTCCTGCGCGACGAGGGCGAGGCGTACGCGAGTCGCCTGCGCGCGGCCGGTGTGGCGGTCACGACCGTGCGCTACGACGGCATCACGCACGACTTCATGATGCTCAACCCGCTCAGCGGCACGCGCGCGACGCGGGCCGCGGTCGCCCAGGCCGTCGCCACGCTGCGGACGGCGCTGCACCCCGCCTGACCGCGCGTTTCACCGCCGCGCCGTGCCCCTTCGCGGGGGCGCGGCGCGGCCGGCGCCCTCCCCCACGACCCGATCTGACCCGACCCGAAGGAGCTGGTTCCCATGGCCTTTCCGCGCAAGACCGCGACCGCGACCGTCGCCGTCGCCTGCGTGAGCCTCGCGCTGCCGACCGTCACGAAGCTGATCCTGCGGGCGGCGCGCGCATGAGCAGCGCGCTGAGCGACGCGCAGGCGCTCCTGCGGCACGCCGAGTCCTCGCCGTACGTCGACGTCGACCAGCGTCGCGACCGCGCGACGATCCGCCGCGCCGGTGCCCGCATCGCGACGCTCGACCTCGAGTCGGGCGCGCTGACGATCTTCCTCAGCGCCGAGCTGGTGAGCCCGATCGTCGCGGCCCACCCGCAGCTGCGAACGGCGCGCGACGGCGTGCGCCTCGACGTGCACGACAGCGACAGCCTGACGGCGGGCGAGCAGCTGCTGCGCTGGCGCATCGGACATGAGCTGTTCGCATCGCAATGGCAGAACGCGTCGCCCTGACGCTCGACCCGAGAGGACCACCGCCATGGACATCGCCCGAGACCACTGCCTCGCTCCTGCGCGCGTCGACGCGCCGATCTTCGGCGGGCGCTACCGCCTGCTGTTCGACGACCTGCCGCCGCTGACCGCCGACGAGACGGCGCTGCACGCGCTCGGCCGTCCCGGCGGCCCCTGCGACGGCGCCGACGTCACCGACGACGCCGACTCCGCGGTCGCGGCGGTGTGGCCGTTCTTCGGGCAGTTCATCGCCCACGACATCACGGCCGACCGCTCGCCGTTGGTCGATCGCGCCGCGACCGCCGAGCTGCGCAACGCCCGCGCCCCGAAGGCCGACCTCGAGGGCCTCTACGGCGCGGGCCCGGTCGGCATGCCGTATCTCTACCGCAGCGACGACCCCGCGAAGCTCCTGCTCGCGCCGAACGGCAGCGACCTCCCGCGCAACCACGAGGGGATCGCCCTCGTCGGCGATCCGCGCAACGACGTGCAGCTCTTCACCAGCCAGCTCGCGGTCGCCTTCGTCAAGCTGCACAACCGGCTCGTCGATCGCCTGCGCGACGACGGGGTCGCCGACGAGCAGCTCTTCGACGCGGCGCGCCAGGCCGCCACGTGGCATTACCAGCACGTGATCCTGCGCGAGTTCCTGCCCGGGCTGATCGGCGCCGAGCTGACCGCCGAGCTGCTGGAGAGCGGCCCGCGGCTGTTCCGGATCGACAGCGACCCCTACATCCCGTTCGAGTTCGCCGACGCCGCCTACCGCTACGGCCACGCGCAGATCCGCAACCGCTATCGCGTCAACGAGCGGCTCGGCGCCCGTCCGCTGTTCCCGGACCTGATGGGCTTCGGCCCGGTCCCGCCCGAGCACGCCGTCGACTGGACGCTGCAGATCGACGTCGCCGGCCACGCCCCGGCCCAGCGCTCCGAGCGCATCGACGGGCGGCTGCCGGCGCCGCTGATCGCGCTCCCGACTCAGGTCTCCGGCTCCGAGCCCGGCAGCGACTACGCGTCGCTCGCCACCCGCGACCTGCAACGCGGCCAGGCCGTCGGCCTCGCCTCGGGCGAGGCGATCGCCGACCGGCTCGGCGTGCCGGCGCTGAGCGCCGAGCAGGTCGGGCTCGCGCAGTACGGCTGGGACGGCGAGACGCCGCTGTGGTTCTACATCCTCAAGGAGGCCGACGCCCTGCACGAGGGCGAGCAGCTGGGCCCCGTCGGAGGCCGGATCGTCGGCGAGGTGCTGGTCGGGATCATCGACGCCGATCCCGCCTCGTTCCGCTCGCTCGATCCCGGTTGGATGCCGACGCTGCCGGCCCGCCGCGCCGGCGCCTTCGGCCTGGCCGACATCCTCGTTCCCCCTGTCTGATCTGACCCGCCGAGATCGCGACGCCGTCACGGGGTAGGTGTCGGCCATGCGACCGAGGAGGCGTTGTGAGTCCGAACGAACCGATCTGGATCGCCGGTGAGGAGCCGGGCGCCGGCTTCCCGCGCCTGGCCGAGGACCTGACGGTCGACGTCGCGGTGATCGGCGGCGGGATCTCCGGCGTCACGACCGCGCTGCTGTGCAAGCAGGACGGCGCGCGCGTCGCGCTGTTGGAACGGGGCCGGGTCGCGGGCGGCGCGAGCGGCTTCACGACCGCGAAGGCGAGCGCGCTGCAGCAGACCAAGCTCGCCGAGATCCGCCGGCTGCACGGCGACGAGACGGTCGCCGCCTACGCGCGGGCGTCGTCGGAGGCGATCGAGTGGATCGCCGCGACTGTGCGCGAGCGGGCGATCGACTGCGCCTGGGAGCGGCTGCCCGACATCACCTACGCCGCCGACGCCGAGCAGCTCGACGCGGTGCAGCGGACGGCCGAGGCCGCCCGCGCCGCCGGCCTGCCCGTCACGACCAACGGCGCCGAGGCGGCGCTGCCGTTCGCGGCCGCGGGCGCGGTGCGGCTCGACGAGCAGGCCCAGTTCCACCCCGTCCGCTACCTGCGCGCGCTCGCGGCCGCGATCCCGGGCGAGGAGTGCCACGTCTTCGAGCAGAGCGCCGTCGTCCACGTCGACGACGGCTCGCCCTGCACGATCACGACCGACGACGGCCGCTCCGTCACGGCCGGGGCGGTCGTCGTCGCGACCAACTACCCGCTGCTCGACCGCGGCCTCTTCTTCACGCGCACCGAGGCGGTCCGCTCGTACCTCGTCGCCGCGCGCGTGCGCGGCGAGCTGCCCGCGACGATGGCAATCAGCGCCGGCGAGCCGACCCGCTCGATCCGGCCCTACAGCGACGCGGGCGGCGAGCGCTGGGTGCTTGTCGGCGGCGAGGGTCACGCGACCGGCTCCGGCGACGCGCAGCCGCAGCGCTACGAGGCGCTGGAACGGTTCGCGCGCGAGCAGTTCGACGTGATCGACATCCCCCACCGCTGGTCGACCCAGGACGGCTCGCCGGTCGACAGACTGCCGTACGCCGGCCCCTACACGCCGCACTCCAGGCACCTCTTCGTCAACGCCGGCCACCAGAAGTGGGGCATGACGAACGCGACCGCCGGCGCGCGCGTCGTCGCCGACCTGATCGCCGGCCGCACGCCCGCGTTCGCAGAGCTGCTGGACCCCAACCGGCTGACGCTGAGCGCCGCGCCGCAGTTCGCGAAGGCGCAGCTGCACGTCGGCGCACACCTGATCGGCGACCGCCTCACGCCCGCGGAGGCGTCGCCCGACGAGGTCCCGGCCGGCGAGGCGCGCGTCGTCCGCTCCGGCCTCGGCAAGGTCGGCGCCTTCCGCGACGACGACGGCACGCTCCACGCCGTCTCGCTGCGCTGCACCCACCTCGGCTGCCTGCTGCACTGGAACGGCGCCGAGCGCAGCTGGGACTGCCCCTGCCACGGCTCCCGCTTCGACCCCGACGGCACCGTCCTCGCCGGTCCCGCCGCCGAGCCGCTGCCGCGACGGGAGCTGTAGCGGTGCCGCTCGTTGTTAGCGAGCCGACCCGGCGGGTAACGGATCTGCCATGAGAATCGGCTGCTTCCTCTCCAGCGAAGAGTTCGGGCCCAGAGACCTCGTCGCGCAGGCGATCCGCGCCGAGCAGGCCGGCTTCAGCGCGCTGTGGATCTCCGACCACTACCACCCGTGGATCGACGAGCAGGGCCACAGCCCGTTCGTCTGGTCGGTGATCGGCGCGATCGCGCAGGCGACCGACCTGCCGCTCGGCACGGGCGTCACCTGCCCGACGATGCGGATCCACCCGGCCGTGACCGCGCAGGCGGCGGCGACCAGCGCGCTGTTGCTCGGCGGCCGCTTCACGTTCGGCGTCGGCAGCGGCGAGGCGCTCAACGAGCACATCCTCGGCGACCGCTGGCCCGGTGCCGACGAGCGGATCGAGATGCTCGAGGAGGCGATCGCGGTGATGCGCGAGCTGTGGACCGGCAGCGTCGTCCACCACGACGGCACCCACTACGCCGTCGAGCACGCGCGCCTCTACGACGTGCCGGACGAGCCGCCGCCGGTGATCGTCTCCGCCTTCGGGCCGAAGGCCGCGTCGCTGGCGGCGCGCGTCGGCGACGGCTTCGCGACCACCAGCCCCGACCAGCAGCTGATCGACCAGTTCCGCCGCGAGGGCGGAAGAGGTCCGGTCCAGGCCGGCACGAAGGTCTGCTTCGGGCCCGACAAGGGCGACGCCGTCAAGACCGTCCACCGTCTCTGGCCCAACGAGGCGCTGCCGGGCGAGCTGGCGCAGGTCCTCCCCACCCCGCCGCACTTCGAGCAGGCGGTCGAGCTGGTCTCCGAGCAGATGATCGCCGACTCGCCGACCCCCTGCGGCCCCGACATCGACGAGCACGTCGCCGCGCTGCAGGCGTACGCCGACGCGGGCGTCGACGAGTTGTACGTGCAGCAGGTCGGCCCGCTGCAGGACGCCTTCTTCGAGACGTGGGCGGCCGAGGTGCTGCCGCGGTTCGACGGGGGTTGAGGCTACGCCGGATCGAGCAGCGGCCCGCGCGTCCGGAAGTAGAGGTCGCGGCATGCCAGCGCCACGATCTCTTCCCCGATCGCCTGGTCGTCGCCGGGCCAGAGGTCGTCGCCATGCGGACCCGTCGGCCCGAACAGCGCGACACCGACCAATCTCTGCGAGAGATCGTTGCGGACGTGATACCGAATACCGGCGAAGCCCGCGTCGAATGCTCTCGTCGCGAGCGCCTGACTATGCGCGTAGTCGCTGGCGGAGCTCGCCCCGACGGACGCGTCGATCCCGTAGCGACCGGCAGCGTTGTCCGTAACGTCCGCGAGCACCAACGCGAAGTCGGCCTTCACAGCGAACAGTCTGCGGCCCGCGATCTCGGCTCGCGGCAGCGAAATGCTGCGAAAGCTCTGCAACGTCTCGACGAACGCGCCGAGCGGCGACTCCGCGAAGTAGCAGGTCCCGTGGCCGGGGCGATCCGTCAGATCGAAACGGAACAGTCCGTCGGCGCGAAAGAACCACGCACCGTTCGCCGCATGGTGGATGCGATAGAGGAGACTGCCGTGATCGACGACGTGCTGCGGAAAGTTGTTCATCGTCACGCAAGCCGAGCCGCATCGCGTCGTGCGGCCAGCACGATCGCGTCGTGAAGCTCCGGAGTTGAGAGGCACTCCATCGGGCGGCGGTGGTCGAGGTCCTCTTTCGGCGCGACGAACCACGCGGTGAGCGTTCGCGGATCGATGCACACGGGCCCGAGGACGTCGAGAATCTGAGCGACGACTGGAAGGACCGCGGCCGGTGCGCCATCGGAGAATTGAAACGCCGGGAGGGCCGGGCCGTCCTCAGACTCGAACACGAGCATGCGCCGCGCCGCGAGGTCACCGTGGATGGCCGTCACCTCGCGGTTCAGCAGACGCGCCGCCTCCTCGACGGTGTAGCCGTCGAGCTCGTCGAGATCCATCTCGGGACTGCGCGCGGCGATCCGCCGGAACGAGCCGCTGGCGAGCGACGTGACCGCCTGGATCTCGTCCTCCAGCTTCTGCTGTTCCCAGCCCTCGACGCTCATGCGGAGTCCTCCGGATGTGACGCGGGCGCGCGGGATCGACCAGGCGTCAACGCGGTGGTCCCCGTCCCCCCGCGATCGCCGCTCCAGAGACGAGTCGTGCCCGCGGCGTACCCGAACAAGGCGGCGAACGTCGCGGCGAGCGCGCCGGCCGGGATCGGCGTGAGGAACAGGAGGGCGAGCAGCGCGTACGCGCTGGACAGCAGGAGAACCGGCCTGAGCCATGCGTTCTCGCGCCGCAGGACGACGGTTGTCGTCTCCACGGCGGGACTGCCGAGCGCGGAGTGCGGGTGGACACCGTGGACGCCGTCGGGCGTCATCGACGAGAGGTGCGTTGACTCGACACGAAACCCGGGAGGCGGCGCGACCGAATAGTGGTACGAATCGGCTGGCGGCGTCGGCGTGTTCAACACGACGTGCCGTGAGGAGGAGCGCCACGGCGCGAACCCTCGCCGAGCCGTGTGTTTGTCCTCGCTGTACCAGCGGAAGCTCACGACGCGACGTCGGCCGTCACACGGCACGACGACGCAGAGGAGCGCGTGCCGGGAGAAGAGGTCGATCAGACGATGAACGGTGGCGTCGCGGAACCACTCCGGACGTGCGCGGCTCAGCTCCTCCACGATCTGCAACGACTCGTCTGTCCGCTCGAGGACGAGACGCGTGAGCAGACGTTCTTCGTCACGCGACACCGACCGACCGCAGCCGGCGAGCGCGAGCTGCAGCGCGATCACCGCGATCGCGCCGGCTTCTCGCCGGGTCGCCAGCGGCAGCAGCACGCCGGTCTCAGCGGACGCCTCCACTCCACGGGACGGCGTCTCCTTGCTCTGCGAGTGCAGCGGGATGACCCCCTGCGTCTCGAGCAGCGGAAGATCGACGTCGATGCGAACCTCGTGACGAACCGCATCCTGCTCGAATGAGAGGCGCTCGACCACCCGGCGCACCGGAAAGGCGGACTCGTGCGGGAAGGCGACCGCGCGGGCTGCCAGCTCGAGCTGCTCGGTGCTCACTGATGTTGACGTTGCGGGGCTCCACGCCGAGCGAGAGTCGATCGCCTTTCCCATGGACTGGATCCTGGCATGACTCTCCTCGGCGTGGTCGCGCTTGCTGGCGCATCGCGATACACCCGGGCCCGCCCCGGCCGGGGTGTGCAAGACTCGCGCCAGCCGTGAGCGATCCGCTGCCGTTCGACCCGATCGAGGAAGCCGGCCGCCAGTGGCGCAGCCACTGGGGCGGCACCGCCGCGACGCCGATGATGGCGGTCACCTCGCTGATGCGGGCGCAGCAGCTGCTGCTGGCGCGGCTGAACGAGCTGCTGGCGCCGCTGGAGCTGTCGTTCTCGCGCTACGAGGCGCTGATGCTGCTCTACCTCAGCAGCAGGGGCTCGCTCCCGCTGGGGAAGATCGGCGCGCGGCTGCAGGTCCATCCGACGAGCGTCACGAGCCTCGTCGACGGCCTGGAGAAGCGCGGCTACGCGACCCGCTCGCCCCACCCGACCGACCGCCGCGCGACGCTGGCGACGATCACCGCGCGCGGCCGGGACGTCGCCGAGCAGGCGACGAGAGCGCTCAACGACGCCCGCTTCGGCACCGCCCCGCTGGGGGCCGCCGACCTCAGAGCGCTGACCGGCACGCTGCGCGATCTGCGCCAGGACGCCGGCGACTTCACGGCCGAGCGCTGACCGAGCGCTGACCGTTCGCTTCTGCGGCCTCGCAGAAGTATGAGACAATCCTACTATCGCATCTCCGAGCTTCTGGGATGCCGTCCATTTCGCGAGCGCCAGGAGAGTCGTCGTGAGCATCGAGACCAGCGTCGCCGCCAGCGCCGCGACCGACCGCGTCGCGGAGGTCCCGCTGCGGTTCGTGACCGCGGCGTCGCTGTTCGACGGCCATGACGCGGCGATCAACGTGATGCGGCGGCTGATCCAGGACAGCGGCGCGGAGGTCGTCCATCTCGGTCACAACCGCAGCGTGCGCGACGTCGTGCGCGCGGCGATCCAGGAGGATGCCGACGCGATCGCGATCAGCTCCTACCAGGGCGGCCACACCGAGTACTTCCGCTACGCGGTCGACATGCTCGCCGAGCACGGCGCCGGCCACGTGCGCGTCTTCGGCGGCGGCGGCGGGACGATCACGCCGGCTGAGATCGCCGCGTTGCAGGAGTACGGCGTCGAGCGGATCTACCACCCCGACGACGGGATGTCGCTCGGCCTCGTCGGCATGATCGACGACCTCGTCGAGCGCGCGACGGCGCTGCGGCTGCCGTCGTCGGCGACGCCGCCGGCCGACCCCGCCGCCGGTGACGATCTCGCGATCGCGCGGATGCTGTCGGCGCTGGAGGACGAGACGCTCGACGCCGCGACGCTGGAGCAGCTGCGAGCCGCCTGGGGCGAGCGCGGCGCCGCCGTCCCCGTGCTCGGCATCACCGGCACCGGCGGCGCCGGCAAGAGCACCGTCACCGACGAGCTGCTCGCCCGCTTCATGCGCCAGTTCCCCGACCTGCGCGTCGCGGTGCTCGCGGTCGATCCGACGCGCCGCCGCACCGGCGGCGCGCTGCTCGGCGACCGCATCCGCATGAACAGCCTGCGCCACGAGCGGATCTACATGCGCTCGCTGGCGACGCGGCGGCAGAACCGCGCGACCAGCGCGATGCTGAACGACGCGATCGCCTTCCTGCGCGCCTCCGGCTTCGACCTCGTGATCGTCGAGACGGCCGGCATCGGCCAGAGCGACTCGGAGATCGTCGACCTCGTCGACGTGGCGACGTACGTGATGACGAGCGAGTTCGGCGCCGCCTCGCAGCTGGAGAAGATCGACATGCTCGATCTCGCCGATCTGGTCGTGATCAACAAGTTCGACAAGCGCGGCGCCCAGGACGCGCTGCGCGACGTGCGCAAGCAGTGGCGCCGCAACCGCGTCGCGTTCGAGCTGGCCGACGAGCGGACGCCCGTCTACCCGACGATCGCCAGCCAGTTCAACGACCCCGGCGTCAGCTGGATGTTCGTCAACCTCTGCCGCATGCTCGGCAAGCGGCCGGGCGCCGATCCGGCGCGCTGGGATCCGCGGCTGGAGCTGGAGCGGCACGAGCCGCTCGGCAACATGCTGATCCCCGGCAGCCGCGTCCGCTACCTCGCCGAGATCGCCGAGCAGGGCCGCGGGATCAACGCCGACGCCGAGCGGCTCGCGGCGCTCGCGGCGACCGCGCAGCACCTCTACGAGGCGCTCAGAGCGGTCGGCGACCCCGCCCTGCCGGGGCCGCTGGAGGCGTACGCCGCCGCCGAACTGGAAGCGTCGGCCGGGGATCACGCCGCGCTGCGCGCGCAGTACGACGCGGCGCTCACCGGCCTCGGCGCCGAGGCGGTCGGGCTGCTGCGCGGCTGGGACCGGATGCTGGAGGGGATCACCTCCGAGACCTACTCCTACACCGTCCGTGGGCGCGAGATCACCGGCAGCAACCACCGCACCTCGCTCAGCGGCCAGCCGATCCCGAAGCTGGCGCCGCCGCGCCTCGACGGCTGGGGCGACCGCCTGCGCTTCCTGCTGAAGGAGAACCTGCCCGGCCGCTACCCGTACAGCGGCGGCGTCTTCCCGTACCGGCGCGAAGGCGAGGACCCGACGCGGATGTTCGCCGGCGAGGGCACCCCGGAGCGCACCAACCGCCGCTTCCACTACCTCTCCGAGGGCCAGCCGGCGGCGCGCCTGTCGACCGCCTTCGACTCGGTCACGCTCTACGGCGAGGATCCCGCCGAGCGGCCCGACATCTATGGCAAGGTCGGCAACTCCGGCGTCTCGATCGCGACCGTCGACGACGCCAAGAAGCTCTACTCCGGCTTCGACCTCTGCGCCCCGACGACGTCGGTGTCGATGACGATCAACGGCCCGGCGCCGATCGTGCTCGCCTTCTTCGTCAACGCCGCGATCGACCAGCAGGTCGAGCGCCACCTCGACGCGACCGGCGGCTGGCCGGAGGCCGAGCGGAAGCTGGACCAGATCTTCGCCGGCAAGACGCGGCCCTCGTACGGCGGCGAGCTGCCGGCCGGCAGCGACGGCCTCGGCCTGCGGCTGCTCGGTGTCTCCGGCAACCAGGTCGTCGACAGCGAGACCTACGAGCGGATCAAGGCCGAGACGCTGCGGACCGTCCGCGGCACGGTGCAGGCCGACATCCTCAAAGAGGACCAGGCGCAGAACACCTGCATCTTCTCGACCGAGTTCGCGCTGAAGCTGATGGGCGACGTGCAGCAGTACTTCGTCGACCACGAGGTGCGCAACTTCTACAGCGTCTCGATCAGCGGGTACCACATCGCCGAGGCCGGGGCGAACCCGATCTCGCAGCTCGCCTTCACGCTCGCCAACGGCTTCACGATCGTCGAGTACTACCTCGCGCGTGGGATGGAGATCGACAGCTTCGCGCCCAACCTGTCGTTCTTCTTCTCCAACGGGATGGATCCGGAATACGCCGTGATCGGCCGTGTCGCGCGGCGGATCTGGGCGCGCGCGATGCGCGAGCGCTACGGCGCCTCAGCGCGCAGCCAGATGCTCAAGTACCACGTGCAGACCTCCGGCCGCTCTCTGCACGCGCAGGAGATGAGCTTCAACGACATCCGCACCACCCTGCAAGCGCTCTACGCGATCTTCGACAACACCAACTCGCTGCACACCAACGCCTACGACGAAGCGATCACGACACCGACCGAGGCCTCGGTCCGCCGCGCCGTCGCGATCCAGCTGATCATCAACCGCGAGCTCGGCCTCAACTTCACCGAGAACCCCTGGCAGGGCTCGTTCGCGATCAACGAGCTGACCGACCTCGTCGAAGCCGCCGTCTACGACGAGTTCGACCGCATCTCAGAGCGCGGCGGCGTGCTCGGCGCGATGGACACGATGTACCAGCGCGGCAAGATCCAGGACGAGTCGCTGCACTACGAGCGGCTCAAGCACGACGGCACACTGCCGCTGATCGGCGTCAACACCTTCCTCCCGCGCGAGGGCGCCGGCGAGACCCACGACACGATCGAGCTGGCCCGCTCCACCGACCAGGAGAAGCGCGACCAGATCACCAACGTGCGCGCCTTCGAGGCCAACGGCGCCGACCACGCCGACGCCGCGCTGGCGCACCTGCGCGAGGTCGCGCTCGCGCGCGAGAACGTCTTCGACGCGCTGCTGGAGGCCGTCAAGTTCGCGTCGCTGGGCCAGATCTCCGCCGCCCTCTACGAGGTCGGCGGAGAGTACCGGCGCAACATGTAGACGGACCGGCGGCGCGCCGGCGACGGCGCGCCGCGGCGGCGCTCAGCGCACGATCCGGACGTTCACGACGCGCGTGAGCGTCGTCCCGGGCAGCTTCAGCCGCACGCCCGCGCGGTGGCTCCCGAGCCGCGCTCTCGCACCCACGGCCACGCGCAACGTGACCTCGCGGCCGCGACCGGGCGCCAGCGCGCGCACGTGGACCGGCCGCGCCCGCGCGGCCGCCAGCGCCTTCGGCGTCGTCAGCGACGCCGTCGCCCGCGGCAGCGTGCCGCTCGTCCCGTTGCGCAGCGTGAACCGCAGCAGCGCGACCCTCCCGCGCTTGACCGTCGTCGCGCGCGCCGCCGCGAACGTGACGACGCCGTTTCTGCCGTTTCTGCCATCCCTGCCGTTTCTCCCGTCTCTGCCGGGAGCGCCGTCCCTGCCGTTGACCCCGTCTCTCCCGTTGACGCCGTTCAATGCGGGCTGGCCGGCCGGTCCGGCAGGCCCTTCCGGCCCAGCGGGACCGCCGCTCGGCGCCGTGCCGAAGCCGTCGAGCGGGATCTGCGCGACCTCGCCGTCGGCCTCCGCCACGAGCGTCGCGTGGCGCTCGCCGACGTCGGACGGGGCGAAGCGGATCTGGACCGCGAGCGAACCGCCGGTCGGCGTCAGTGTCAGCGGAAAGGCCGGATCGCCGCCGATGCCGACGACGAGGAAGTCACTCGCGTCGGGCCCGACGATCCGTACGCGCGTGACGGTCGAGGGATCGCCGACCGCGGCGAAGCTCGAGACGCGCGGTCTGCCGATCGTCCCGACCTGCTGCTCGAAGAAGCTCGGCTCGGAGTTCGACGGCTGCAGCGTCACCGTCGTCTGCACGACCTGGTGGCTGGCGCTGCCGCCGGCGGCCAGCCAGGGCACCTGCTTGAGCTTGCCGGCGCGCTGCGGGATCTCGGTGCTCGTCTGCGGATCCTCGGTCGCGGCCGGGTACGGGAAGCCGTACGCGAACGTCGTCGATCCGAGCTGGCCCAGCTCACCGTAGCCCCAGGCGAACACTCTGCCGTCCTCGGCGATCGCGTACGCGCCGCTGGCGCCGGCCGCGATCTGCGTGAATCTCGGTCGCGTCGGGAACAAGGGCAGCGCTGCGGGATTGACCGGCGTCGGCACGCTCACCCCCTGCGCGCCGTTGCCCAGCCCGAGCTGCCCGGCGTCGTTGGCGCCCCACGCGAGCACCGTGCCGTCCGCGAGCAGCGCGTAGCTGGAGCTGCTCCCCGCCGAGATGCTCGTGACCGCGGGACCTGACGGCAACGGAAGGCCCGTCACGCGCGCCGCGTCGTTGCGAGGATCGGTCGAGCCGTCTCCCAGCTCGCCGGCGGGGTTCAGCCCCCACGCCGCGACGCTGCCGTCGTCGAGCAGCGCGAGCGCGTGGCGATAGCCGGAGGAGATCGCGACCGCTCCGCGGCTGTCGGGCAGCGGCACCTGCACGGGCGTGGCCGTGTTGCCGGCGTTGAACGCCGCCGTGCTGCCGAGCGTCTCTCTGTGGCCCCACGCCCACACCGTGCCGTCCTCCTTCAACGCCAGCCCGGAGCGGTTGCCGGCACTGACCGCCCTGACGCCGGCGAGGCCGGCGATCGGCGTCGCGCTCCAGACCGTCAGACCGTTCCCGACGCCGCCGACGCGATTGTCGAGCCCGGCCGAGAGCGACTGGTTGCGGCCGAACGCGACCACCGTGCCGTCGTTGCGGAGCACGAGCGCGGCGTCCTGACCGCCCGCGACCGCTCTGGCGCCTTCGGTTCCGGGGATCGGCGTCAGCACGTCTCTCGTGCCGCTTCTGTAGGTGACGAGCCCGAGCCCGCCGTTGCTCGCCGACCCGGCTCCCAGGACCCCGGACGGGGTGACGACGAACGTCTGGTTGGGCGTGACCGCCGCTGCCGTGACGGTGACGCCGTCGGCGCCGCGGACCGGCGCCGGGACGAACGGCGAGTTGCCGTTGGCGAGCTTGCCGGCCGTGTCCTCCCCCCATGACACGAGCTGCGAGTCCGCGGCGCCGGCCGCCGACGGCGTGAGCGCGACGACCGCGGCGGCGATCGCCGCGAGCGCGTCTGCACGCGCCGCCGAACGGCGCGCGCGGACGTGTGGACCAGAACGGAGGGAGACGAGATGCATGACGTTCCTTTTGCGTATGGACATGACACGCGCGAAGGGACGGCTCGTCATGAGCCGCCCCCTCACCGCTTCACACTCCCGAGGCAGAGTGCAATTCACTGCAGGAGCCGCGATGGCTCATAGGTTTGAGACCGTTCCTTCGATGTGCCAGTAGCCGTTGTAGCCGGCGAACGGACCGCTCGTTATGGGAGCGACCCAGTCGAGCACGATCGTGCCTCCCGTTCTGGTTAGGGTGAACGAGGTCGCGTTGATGACCGCCGCGCCCTGGTTGAACGCCTGGTTGTTCCAGTACGCCGTCCACGCTCTCAGATTCGCGACTATCGTGGCCGGTCTCGCTAGTAGGTTCACGACGATGCTCGGCGCACCGTTGGCGACTCTCGTTATCGGGTCGATGCTCGGCGTCGCGACGCTGAAGTCGACGCCGTCGAACCCGGTCGGAGCGATGATCGCATCGGCGAGCGCGTTGCCGGAGCCGTCGAACGTCGGCGTCGGCGGCTCTTGGTTCGCTAGCAGCGAGAGGCCGTCCGTCCCCGGCGACAACAGCGTGTACGTTCTGTCGAGGGTGTTGGTCGAGCTGGCGTTGGAGTAGTAGTTCGGTGCGACGCCGAGCCGGAACCACGACCCCGTCGGGGTGGCACCGGCCGAGCCGGGCGTGATTAGGAGCGTGTTCCCGAGTAGGACCTCGGTTGCATGTGCCGCCGATGCCGCGAAGGCGGCCACGAGGCCGACGAGCGCCGCCGCGAACAGCAGGACCCTGAGCGGCGCGCGCCAGAGCCCGTCGATCGACTTGCTCACTGCGATCACATCCTTTCGATGTGTATGTGATTGACCCGCCACCCCCGATGAGTGACAGGTGACTGCTATGGGGACGTCTGAGCAGGTCTGAACGTTCCGGCGAGGTGCCAGGAACCTATGAATTTGTCGAACGGGCCCGTGACGATCAGGCTCTTCCACTCGAGCAGGAAGCGGCCGCTCGCCGCGTCGTAGGTGCCGCTCACCGCCGTCGATGCGCCCGGCACCGAGCCGTCGGGCTTCGGCGTGCCCTGGTTGAACCAGTTGCCGTTCCACTGCGCCGCCCACGCCGTCACCTGTCCGCTCAATCTGCCGCCGTTGACGGTGATCGCGGGGAGCGGATCGGCGACGCTGAGCTGCGCGTCCTGCGGCGCGGTGACGATGCTGAAGTACTGACCGAAGAACTTCGTCGGCTGCACGATCCGATTTGCCAATGCGGCGCCGGTCGGATCGAACGCGGGCGTCGGCGCCGGCTGGTAGACGTCGGTCCGCAGGCCGCCGTCGGTGCCGGGGTCCAGCAGCGTGTACTCCTTGTTGCGCGATCTCGAGTCGGCGTTGACGAAGTTGGAGCCGACCGGCGTGACCATCTGGAACCACGAGCCGCTGTGCGTTCCGTTGACGTAGGAGACGCCCGGCTCGATCGCGAAGGTGCCGAGGAGCGGGGTGCCCTGCGGAGCGTTCGGCCCCGGGTCGATCGGGCTGCCTCCCGGCGCGGGGCCTGCCCCCGGCCCCGTGCCCGGCGTCGTCGTGCCGCTGCCGCCGCCGCTGCCGCCGCCCGCGCCCGGTCCCGTCGTCCCTCTCGACGCCGCGCTGACGGTGAGCGTGCGGCTGAGCGCTCTGCCCGACGGCTTGCCCGCGATCGTCACGCGCGCCGTCAGCGACAGCCGGCCGCTGAGCCGCGTCGTCCGCGTCAGCTTGAAGGCCCGTCTGGCGTCGAGCGGCGCGCTGAACCGCTCCACCCCGCGCCGCGCGTCCTTCAGCGTCAACGCGACCCGCGTTCCGCGGCGCTGTCTCGCGCTGAGCGTCGGCAGCGTCGCACGGCCCTGGATCGTCAGCCGCGCGCCGCTCGCTCTCACCTGCGTCAGCGTCAGCCGCGCCGGCGCCGGTCTCGCCGCACGTGACGCGCCCATCGCGGCAGCCGGCGGCAGCGCGCTCAGGATCGCGAGGACAAGCAGGACTCGGAGACGGCTCGGCACGTGCATGCTCCTGACGGATGCGGTCGGACGGTGTGGAGCGCGACCCCGGATCGACGCCGGTGGCAGCTAGCGCTCCACTTGCTCGAAAAACAATACTACATTCTCTACCGGTTTAGTCAAGAATGGTTTTCGGCGCATCGCCCACCGCTCGGCGCAGACGTCGAGATCTGGCTCGGCGACCGCTTCTGCGTCCGTCAGACGCCGGGCCGCCGCGGGCGGGCCGGGCGGATCGCGCCGGAAGCGGCGGCCTGCAGCAGGCGGCGGAACGTCGGGCATTCCATGTGGGTCGGCGCGGGACAGTCGGCGGCGTGGGCGATCGCGTCGCGCATCACGGTCAGCTCGCGGATCCGCTCGTCCAGCTCGGCGGCCTTCGCGGCGAGCATGTCGCGATCGAGGCGCGGGCTGCCGTCGGCGGCGAACATGAGCGCGATCTCGTCGAGTGAGAAGCCGGCGGCGCGGCCCATCGCGATCAGCGCCAGGCGCTCGACCACGGCGGCGTCGAACTGGCGGCGCTGGCCGCGCCGGCCGATCGAGGCGATCAGGCCCTTCTGCTCGTAGAAGCGCAGCGCCGAGGCGGGCAGACCGGAGCGCTTCATCACCTCGCCGATGTCCAATTCGCTCATCCGCTTGACCTCAAGTCGACTTGAGCTGGCACTGTAGCCGTACCGCCCCGAGGAAAGCGAGACGACGACGATGAACGAGACGCGACAGACCGAGGACGAGCACGCGGCGCTGTGGAACGGTCGCTCAGGATGCGTCTGGGTGGACGCGCGGGAGCAGCTCGACGGCCTCTTCCAGCCGTTCGAGGAGCTGCTGGCGGATGTGGTCGCGGCGCGGCCGGAGAGCCGCGTGCTCGACGTCGGCTGCGGAACCGGCGCCACGACGCTCGCGGCGGTGCGACGGCTCGGGCCGCGCGGCAGCTGCACTGGCATCGACATCTCCGCTCCGATGCTCGCCGCCGCCAGAGAGCGGGCCGAGGCAGCGGGCCTCTCGGCGCGCTTCGTGCTCGGGGACGCCCAGACCCATCCGTTCGAGCCGGCGAGCTTCGACCTGCTGATCTCCCGTTTCGGCGTGATGTTCTTCGCTGACCCGGTCGCGGCGTTCGCGAACCTGCGGCGCGCGGCGGCTGACGGCGCCGAGCTGCGTTTCATCGCCTGGCGCGGCCCGGCCGAGAACCCCTTCATGACGACCGCCGCGCGAGCCGCCGCGCCGCTGCTGCCGGACCTGCCGGTGAGCGAGCCGGATGCGCCGGGCCAGTTCGGGTTCGCCGACCCCGACCGCGTCCGCGGGATCCTCGCCGACGGCGGTTGGAGCGCGATCGACCTCCAGCCGCTCGACGTCACGCTCACGATGCCGGCATCGCAGCTCGTCCCCTACGTGACCCGGCTCGGCCCCGTCGGCATCGCGCTGAAGGAGCAGGACGAACAGACCCGCGCGCGGGTCGTCGAGTCGGTCCGCCCTGCCTTCGACCCATACGTCGACGGCGACACGGTCCGCTTCACCGCCGCCTGCTGGACGATCGGGGCGCGGGCCTAGCCGCTCTGGCGCGGGTCGCGGGCGGGCCGGTGTAGGGTTCCGCCCGCGAGTCGATCGCACCCGAAGCACAAGGGTCAGGGAATCCGGTCTGAATCCGGAGCTGGCGCGCAGCGGTGGGGATGCGAGGCGACGGTTCGACATGCCACTGGAGCGATGCTCCGGGAAGGCGAGCCGCCGCAGGCATCCAAGCCCGAAAACCTGTCGACTCGGCCCACGCTGCCCATAGGCCGCGCGGGTTCCGCCAACGCGGCCTCGCGCAACGGGCCGTTCGGAGCAGAGGAGCAGGAACCGAGTCGTGCCGCCTCATCCGCAGGTCCCGCAGCGGGCGCGTGCCGCCCCGCGACGCCCGTCGGCGCTCGTCTTGCTGCTCGTGCTGCTGGCCGCGACGGTCGCGGCGCTGTCGCTGCTCGCGAGCGGTCCCGCCCCGGCGCAGTCGGGCGACCGGGTGCTCGACGGCACGGTCGCCTACATGCAGCAGCACCAGCGCAGAGACGGCTGCTTCCCGATGGTTCCAGGCGGCGAGGCCGACCCGGTCACGGCCAGCCCGTGGACGGCGCTGGCGCTCGCGGCTGCCGGGGTCAACCCGCGCGAGCAGTTCCGCCCCGACGGCTACCGCTCGGTCTTCGACTGCATCGAGGCCGCCGCCGGCCAGCTCGCGAACACGACCGACCTCGAGCGCACGCTGCTGGTCGTCAACGCCGCCGGCACCGACCCGCGCGCCTTCGGCGGCGTCGACCTCGTCGCGGGCATCCTGCGCCAGCAGCGGGACAGCGGCGCCTTCTCGCGCACCTTCGGCAGCGCCGGCGCCGACTCCCCCGTCAACACGACGGTCTTCGCGATCCTCTCGCTCTCGCTCGTCAGAGAGCCGGCCGTCGAGGCGGCGATCGGCCGCGCGGCCGACTGGCTGCTGACCGCGCAGAACGACAGCGGCAGCTGGTCCGACGTCGCCGCGCACACGAACGAGAGCACGGACATGACCGGCGCGGCGCTGCAGGCGCTGCGCGCGGCCGGCCGGGTCGGCGCGGGTGCGGGCACCGAGCACGGGCCCTCGCGCGCGGCGGTCGACAGAGCGCTCGCGTGGCTGCGCACGCTGCAGCGCGATGACGGCGGCTTCCCGCTGCTGCTGCGCGAGCAGACCGGCAACTCCGGCTCGACCGCGTGGGTCGCCCAAGGGCTGTGGGCGGTCGGCGAAGACCCTCGCGCGTGGGTCAGATCCGGCCGCAGCATGCTCGACTTCCTCGCCTCGCTGCAGCGCGACGACGGCCACATCGCCTGGAAGGCCGACAACGACGCCAGCCCGATGTGGATGACGTCGTACTCGCTGCCGGCATACAGCGGCCGCTACCTGCCGATCGCCGCGATCCCCCCGAGCGGCAGGTCGCCCGACCCGCGCAACGCGCCCTCGCCCGAGAGACCGGCCGGCGGGACCGGCGGCGGCAGCGGCGGCGACGAGCGCGCGCCCGGCGGCGGCGTGCTGGCGGGCGGCGGCGGCGAGGGCGCGCCGAACTTCAGCCGCCCGCGGCCGGACAGCAAGGGCGCGACGATCGGCGGCGTGCGGCAGACGCGCGTGACCCGCGCGACGCCCAGACGCGGCCGCGAGCGCACCCAGGCGCAGCAGGACCGCGACGCCGCCGACAGCGATCCGGGGGTGGCGGACGAGCCGGATGAGCCGGACGCCGCGCCCGCGCCGGAGAGCGCCGATGAACCCGGCGCTGCCCCCGGCCCCGGCGACGGCCGCGACGCGTCGCAGCACGGCGACAGCGACGGCGGTGAGCGGGTGACCGGCCTCGTCGTCGGCGGCGGCACCGCGGCCGGCGCGGACGGCGGCGCGCTCGCCGGGGCCTACGGGCTGCGCGGCGCCGAGCGCGGCGGCGACACCGGCCCGCAGCTCGCCCTTGCGATCGCGACAGCCCTGCTGATGGCCGCCGCCGGCGGCGGCCTGTGGGAGCGGCGGCTCACCACATGACTCCGATGCGACGACCCGACCGATGGAGCGAACCCCGATGACTCTCCCCTTCGCCGTCTCGCTGCACGACCGCATCGGCGATGCGCTCGCGCAGCTCGTCTCGGTGCTCGCGATCCCGGTGCTGCTGCTCGCGCTGGCCGCGCTGCTGGCGTGCGCGCTGGAGTGCGGGCGGTTCGCGATGGAGGCATCGCAGCGTCGCGGCCGCCGCCGGCGGTGGCCGCTGCGGGCGCTCGCCGCACGCGCCGTCGCCAGCCCCGGCGAGGCGGCGCAGCTGGCGACCCACGCGCCGTCGTCGTTCGCCGCGACGGCGGTCACGCAGCTCGCGGCGGCCGTCAGCGCCGCGCGACCGCAGGCGGCCGAGCACGCGCTCGCCGACTTCGAGCTGGCGGTGCAGAAGCGGCTCGACCGCACGCGCATGCTCGTGCGCGCCGGTCCGGCGATCGGCCTGATGGGGACGCTGATCCCGCTCGCGCCGGGCCTCGAAGCGCTCTCCGACGGCGACATCGGCCAGCTTGCGAGCGATCTGCGGATCGCCTTCGCCGCAACCGTCGTCGGCCTGCTCGTCGGCACCGTCGCGTTCGCGCTGACGCTCACGCGCACGCGCATGTACACCGAGGACCTGACCGCGCTCGAACGCGCGGCCGAGGCCGTCGCATGAGCCGGATCGGGCTCGGCCGCCACGGCAACCTCGACGACGCCGCCGGCGACCCGCTCGACGGCCTCGTGAACCTCTTCGACGTCGGCATCGTGCTCGCCGTCGCCTTCCTGATCGCCGGCCTCGGCCTCACCTCGACGCAGAGAAGAGCCGCGATCGGCAGACCGCAGCGCGCCGCCCAGCAGCAGAGAGACCTCCCCAGCCCCGCCAGCGCGCCGCCGGCCAGCGGCCGCGGCAGAGCGGTCGGAGAGGTCTACCGCCTCGCCGACGGCCGTCTCGTCTACGTCGAGGACCGCAGATGAGGATGATGGCCGGCGCGTTGTTGATGCCAGACCGGCAATGACGGCCCGAAGCTCGCGGGCGCTTGAAGTGGGGACGAGCATTGTCCGTTCATCGAAACCCCACCTACTGGTGCGAATGATCCGGGTGTGCTCGCACTGGGATCACTGCGCGAGATGCTCGTGCGGAGCGCGCTCCGGCGGGCCCTTATCTGCCATCAAGCCGCGAAAGTAGCCGCGGTCGGTCGCGTCACCTCAAGCGTGATCGCACCCCCAGCTCCATTCCGGCGCCTGAACCCAACCAGGGGGCTCTATGTCCTACAGCGCCACCACGGCGGCGCCGGCCCGTGCCCGGACCCGTACGTCTCTGCCACGCCTGTTGCGCTGATGGCTGCCATGAGCTACGCGTTTCGTGTCTGTCGTGAGAAGCCCGCTCGCGACCGCGAGCGGGCGGAATTGGAGCGTGACTTCCCACGTCGCCAGCCGAAACGCAGAGCCCGGCGCCAAGGACGTTGACTCCTTCAACGTCCGCGCGCGATTGCCGTACGCGTGATGCGCGGAGCCGCGCGCTGAGTGCGCGCGGCTCCGCTGTCCCCCGTCATCTGACCGTCATCGTCCCCTGCTGCCGGATGTCGCGCGAGGAGGCGCCGACGTAGATCGGCACGCTCCCGCTCGGCGTCACCCAGGCGCCGAACCGCGGCGGGGCGGCGGTCGTTCTCCAGTAGCTGAGCAGGTGGTCGGCGGTCCCGAGCCGCACCGGGATCGTCGCCCAGCGCTGCTGGCCCGGCCGCAGCGTCACACGCGCCCAGCCGAGCAGCTGCCGCGGCGGCGTGTCGACCTGGGCCGGCAGCTCGCCGTGGTAGACCTGCACGATCTCGGTGCCGGTGCGCTCGCCCTCGTTGCGCACGAGCACGCGCACGCGCCCGTCGCGCCCGGCGCGGCTTCTCGTCGCCAGCCGCGGATTGCTGACCTGCAGCCGGCTGTAGCCGAACTCCGTGTACGACAGTCCATGCCCGAACGGGAACAGCGGCGTGAGGCCGCGCTCGTCGTAGCCGCGGTAACCGATGAAGATGCCCTCGTCGAAGACCGTCGTCGGATCCTCGTTGCCGAACTGCAGCGACGGGTTCTCGATCCCGAGCTGCTCCGGCTGGTCCTCGGTCGCCGGGAAGGTGACAGGCAGCTTGCCCGACGGGCTGACGTCGCCGAACAGCAGGTCGGCGACCGCTCTGCCCTGCGCCTCGCCCGGGAACCACGCCTCCAGCACGGCCGGCACGTCGTCGAGCCACGGCATCGTCACCGGTCCGCCGTTGAGCAGCACCACGACCGTGTTCGGGTTGGCCT
The DNA here is from genome assembly GCF_033542075.1 of Conexibacter stalactiti. Classification (NCBI taxonomy): domain Bacteria; kingdom Bacillati; phylum Actinomycetota; class Thermoleophilia; order Solirubrobacterales; family Conexibacteraceae; genus Conexibacter; species Conexibacter stalactiti. Next base: position 2,563 of record NZ_JAWSTH010000014.1, on the reverse strand, counting down.
CCGCGACCGCGCTGATCAGGCGGTCCTGGTCCTGCGGCAGCTGCAGTGAGTGGCGGTCGGCGTCCTCGCCCTCGAACGTGTTCGCGACGACAACCGCGACGTCGGCATCGCGCGCCGCCTCGACGGCCTCCTCGATCTGCGGCGAGGCCTCGGCGCTCGGCGGCACCCACGCGAACCGCACGGCCGTGTTCGGCCGCGGCGGACCGCAGCACTGCGAAGGCCCGTCGGTGCGGTAGACGATCCGGATCGCGTAGCTCTCCCCCGCCTGCAGCTCGATCGGCGCGAGGTAGTTGTCGAGCGTGACCTGGTTGCGCGCGATCAGCTCCTGGCCGTCGACGAAGACGCGGAAGGAGCCCATCGCCCGCATGCCGAGCTGGTACGTGCCGCTCTGGGCCGGCGTCAGCGTGCCCTCCCATGTCGCGGTCACCGGGTTGACGATCAGCGGCAGCGGCAACAGCGGCGCCTGGCTCGGGTTGAGGCCGAACGACGCTGTCAGGCCGCCGGTCCCGGTGCGGAGGTTGACCTGGTCCTCGACGCGCGCCAGGAAGGGATCGCCCTGGGGATCGTCGCCGCGGAAGCCGATGTACCAGCTGGCGTTCAGGCCCTGCTCGGCGGAGCCGTCGGCCGGTCTCAGCACGCCGGAGGGAACCGGCGCGGGGCCGCCGAAGGTGTCGCCGTAGCGCGTCGGGTCGGCGCCCGGCGTGTAGGAGACGTCACCGCCGGCGCGGTCCTCGATCCCTTCCAGCAGCGTCGTCAGCCGTGCCGGGTTGGGCACGAACGGGCTGCCGAACATGTCGATGTACCAGTCGGCGTCCGGGCCGATCACGGCGATCGACTCCTCCGCCTCGGCCAGCGGGAGCGCGTCGCCCTCGTTCTTCAGCAGCACCGCGCCCTCGCGCGCGATCGTGCGCGCGAGCCGCTCGCCGCGGTCGAGGATCTGGTCCGGCACCTGGCCGGCCGGGAGGTCCTGCGAAGGCGTGTCGAGCGTGCCGGGCGGCGGGTTGTCGTAGACGCCCTGTGCGAAGAAGGTGCGCAGCACGCGATGGACCATGTCGTCCAGCCGCGCGGCCGAGATCGTGCCCTCCGCGACGGCCGCGGCCAGCCCTTCGAGCGTGCCCAGGTCGGGCGCGCAGACGTCGGCGCCCTGCTCGAAGGCGCCGTAGTCCGGGCAGGCGTTGAAGTCGGAGGAGACCCAGCCGGGGAACTCCCAGTCGACCTTCAGGACGTCCGTCAGCAGGTGGCGGCTGGCGCAGGCGTACGTGCCGTTGACGCGCTGGAAGGCGCACATCGCCGCGCCGGGATCGCCCTGCTTGACGATGATCTCCCACTGCCGCCCGTACAGCTCGCGCAGTGTCCGCTCGTCGAGCACCTCGTTGACGACGCTGCGCGCGGTCTCCTGGTAGTTGCCGATGTAGTGCTTCGCCAGCGAGTAGACGCCGGGCTGACGCTGCACCCCTCTGACGACCCCGGCCGGCAGCCGCCCGCCGAGCAGCGGATCCTCGCCGAACGACTCGCCCTGGCGGCCGAAGTGCGGGCTGCGCACGAGGTCGGCGGTCGGCGCGGTCGAGCCGGCGAAGCCGGTGTGCCACGACTCCTGACCGATCTGGAAGCCGAAGCGGCGCGCGAACGTGCCGCTGAAGGTCGAGGCGAGCGCGACGCCCTTCGGCAGGCTGGTCGTCGGCACGCCGAGGTCGGTTCTGAGGCTGATGCCGCAGCAGCCGTCCTTCTCCTTGCGCGACGGGATCCCCAGCTCGGGACTCGGCGGCGACGGGTTGGCGACGAACAGCCGCAGCTTCTGCTCCAGCGTCATCGCGTCGGACAAGAGGTCGGCGCGCCGGTCCGGCGAGAGGCTCGTGTTCCTCCACGGCTCGCCCGACTGCGCGTGCGCGGTGGCGAAGGTGGTGAGCAACAGCGCGACCGTCGCTCCGAAGACGGCAGCGAGCCGTCCCAGCGTTCCTGGCATCGTGGCCTCGCCTCCTCAGGCGGAATCGCCGGCGCGAATGGCGGTCGGCGGCGGCCGACGCTACGCCTCGTGCCCCACGCGCGCAACGCGATCGGCGGTCCTCAGACGCGGGTTGGCGTCCGCGCGATCCGCGCGTTCACTGGAGCAGGTGCAGCCGCAGCGCCAGGTGCAGTTCGAGCGTGCGCGCGGGGTCGTTCCAGCCCGGCAGCAGCGTCGTCGCCTTGTCGAGCCGCTGGCGCAGCGTGTTGGGGTGCACGTGCAGGGCGGCGGAGGCGGCGGTCGTGCTGTGGCCGCAGTCGAAGTACGTCAGCAGCGTGCGCACCAGCTCGGTGCCGCGCCGCTCGTCCCAGGCGACCAGCGGCGCGAGCGCGCCGGCGACGAAGCCCTGCACCTGCGCGCGGCCCTGCTCGCTCAGCAGCAGCGCGTACGGGGCCAGCTCCGTCTCGCTGCCGGTCGTGCCCTCGCGGCCGAGGTTGACGAGCAGGCGCAGGCAGTCGCTGGCGCGCCGGTGGCTCTCGGGCAGCCGCGCCAGCTCCGCCGCGTGCGCGACCGCGGCGGTCACGGGCGCGGCCGCGCCGGCCGCCAGCTCGCCGCGCAGCC